>JBEQBL010000162.1:0-4751 GCA_041639835.1 Salinarchaeum sp. | reverse complement strand
CTAACAAGATGATACTCCAGGATAAAGTTCAATATCGTCGCCATGTGTCGGGTGGATCGGGGACACACCTACCGATTGCTTCCGAGAGGGACGCTGTCAACAGCCTCCAGAGACAAGCCCTATGACATCCATCCCAGTACTCCTGAGACCTGCCGACCAGAGAAATAAGCGATTGGAGATCACAAATAGATCGATAATCGCGAACTGAATCTCGTTAATTGGCAATTATCTCCCAGAGGGGACGGTGATGGATGACTTAGAACAACAAGCGGGCTAATCGGTGATTTTGCATTTTCAGCTGATAAGAAGTGAGTAATTAGTTAACTACACACACAAACAGTATATGAATTGTCGAGGGACAGTCAATGTGTGCCATCGGATCCACTATGGGGGGAGAGACATGAGTAGCAAGCAGGCACAATCGCCTGCTGCAGACGAGCTCACACAGATCGAGCCGTCTGATACTGGACTTGAGCGAGACGAGATTTTCGAAATTCTGAGTAATCAGCGGCGGCGGTATATTCTCCATTATCTCAAACAGCAACAGGCAGGTCACGAGGCTGATTTACGTGAGATTGTCGACCAGGTCGCCGCCTGGGAAAACAACACGTCCATCCAAGAACTTGATTCCACACGCCGAAAGCGCGTGTATACAGCCGTCAGACAGTCACATCTGCCAAAACTTGATGATACAGGGGTTGTCGACTATGATCAACAGCGAGGAGAGGTGGTACTGACCGATGCTGCTCGGGACGTTGAGGTATATCTTGAGTATGTCCCCGAAGAGGACATCAGTTGGGGAGAGTATTATCTGGCCTTATCCGGGATCTGTTTTGGCATCGCCGGGGCCGCATTTATCGATGCGCCGGTGTTTGGCTCGCTGTCGGGGGTAACGTTAGCCGGAGTTATCGTCACCGTCATGACTGTTTCGTCGGTGGCACATGTCTATTATTCCCGGACACATCGCATTGGGAGAGATGGGCCACCAACTGATCAGTACCCATGAGCCGAACACGACTGGTACAGTGGCTGTTGCTTGCACTGCTGGTACTTGGAGCTATTGGGGCAACAGCCGGGACAACAGATGTCTCCGCGGATCGAACGACGGAGATTGAGGTCAGCGTCCAGAATGAATCAACCCAACAAAACGAAAGTGAATCGATCACCGAGTCGTCCGAGCAGCAGGTCGATGCTGGAATTATGAAGGCATGGATCCACGGCGACCACTTGAGATAATCGCTACCGCGTTTGGGTTAACCACCGAGGAGATTCGACCTGAACAAGCGTTTAATCTTCTGGCAAACACGCGTCGCCGCCTGGTTATTGAGACGCTTATTGAGACCACAGGTCCAATATCATTGGAGGAGCTTGTCGATACAGTTGTTCGGAAGGAGTATGGACAGCCAGTACCGGCAGTTGATCCGGAGATTCGCGAGTCAGTATACGCCTCATTACACCAGACACATCTTCCGCGACTAGCTGAACAGCAGGTGATTCGCTATAATCGCGACCATCGAACCGTCGAGTTGACGACACGCGGTCAGCAGTTCGAACCGCTTCTAAAGCCGACAGCCACAGGAGACCAGTCGACATACTGGCCGTTTCTGTATCTGAGTCTCGCAGTTGTACTCACATTAGCGGTTGTGCTGGCACTACTGGAAATCATCCCAGTCGAACCACTCTCCGTTGCTGCCGTCGGTGTCGTGATGGTATTTGTACTAGCAGCAATGCACACGGTTACCACCACAGACAGCTGATATCGGCCCCATCGTCTCAGCAGAATGCTAAAGGGTCACACTCAGCACCGCGTCAAGGGGGGAAAGGGGGGAAGACACGCACTGACGGGGGGAGACGGCACACGTCTTGGGGGTGGTACACGGCGATGACAATGCGGTTGGGACCCAAGGCATCGCCATGTACCGTTTCATACTGTAGAGCGGTGATATAAAGTCCTGTTGTGATTAATTGAATAAATTGTTTCCGGCCCGTAAGCAGCGAGTGGCTGTCGCGTGGATCAGTGGCGTGTATTGTATATAACTTCCAGCCCCAGCAGATCAGCACGAATTCAACAATACATATAAATATCGCCGCCATTGCCGACACGTAGGGTTGGGGCCCATGACAGAGAGCAATATAAAAAACAGGGCTGTTGGACTGTTACAGGAACTTGGCCTAAAGGAATACGAGGCAAAGGCATTTGTTGCCCTCTCGCGGTGCTCAAAGGCAACAGCAAAGGATATTAGTAATATTTCTGATGTGCCACGGACACGCGTCTACGACGCTGTTCGCGTACTTGAAACAAAGGGGCTTGTTGAGGTGCAACATGCAAGCCCACAAGTATTTCGCGCGGTCCCAATTACGGAAGCAATCAGAACAATCGAGGACGAGTACGCTCACCGGACAACGGAACTCAAGCAGTTGCTTGAAAAACTCGATCGCACGGGGACCGACCCCAATGCCGAGCATACACAGGAGATTTGGTCGTTGTCCGGGCGTGAAGCAATTGCCAACCGAACACAGGAAGTAATTGGTGATGCCCATGAGGAAATTATCCTTGTCATTGGCGATGAGACAGCATTTAGTGAACAATTAGCAACAACCCTCCAGCAGGCAAGTCAGCAGGACATTAGTGTGATCATTGGTGTAATCGGTGAGACACTTGAGGAGGAAATTACTGCGTCAGTGCCGGAAGCGGAGGTATTTCCCTCCGGCTTAGACTGGCTTCGTGGCGACCCAGCGAATAATGAACATATTGTACTCTCGGAGTTGCTATTAGTTGATCAATCAGTCCTTCTGGTCAGTTCGTTTGATCAGACCACGGCACCGGAACAGCGTCAAGAGCAGGCTATTTTCGGAACCGGGTTTGAGAATGGCATTGTAACCATTGGGCGCCGACTGATGGCACATGGACTGACGGCCGATCATGAAACATCACGAAGTGAAGAGTGATATGCCAGTTGCTGGAACTCTGATGGTTGAACTGCTCACGGCTAATAGTAGTTGCTGAAGTGGGACTTTTGACACGGCTCGACGAACTGATCGCCGGATCTAAAAGCCGTGCACCGGGTGCACAGGACTTTGAGTTGTTTTTAATTCCAGCGAGGACCCACGCCGGCGGACACCTACAATGGAATCCGTTCGATGGTGGTATATTCCGGCCCCGCAGCGGTAAGCGTTGACTGAGTCAGACGGATCTCATCGACATGGAACTGGCCAATCCGCGGCGTCTGGTTGCGAACCCGCTGTTGGACCTGCTCTTTGCCCCCAGCGTGGGTCATCCGAGCAATGGTCATATGAGGCGTAAATGCATGCTCCTCTGGCTCAAAGCCGGCAGCAACAGCGTGTGATTCGATTGCCTCGTGAAGCGTGGTCAACGGCTCACTGCCATCGGTGATACCTACCCAGAGGACGCTGATATACTCAAGCGATGGGAAGACCCCAAGTCCCTCGACGGTCACGGTAAATGGAGCAACAGCAGCGTCGTTAACACCTGCCCGAACGAGGTCGACAACTGAGGCAACATCTGGGTCAGGAACGTCACCAAGGAATTTTAATGTGACGTGAGTTTGCTCAGGATCGGTGAAGTTCAGACCTGATGCCTCGGAAAAATCGGCTTGGACATCAGCGATGGCGTCTGTGAGCCGCTGGGGAAGATCAACGCTTACGAACAGTCGCATATCTGGGGTCATTCGGCGACAAGCAAAAAACAGGTGTGAACGACGGAGAGGTGAGTAGCCAGCAAGTCAACTGCCAACGGCGTAGAGCTGGTGGCGTTCGCGCTGTATCCGCTGTGACGAAAGGTATAACTGCACTAGCAAGCCAGTAGCAGTTGATGATTGAGGTTGGCGGTCTAGCCGCTGTAGTAGGGGCCTAACGCCCCATCTACACTCCTACTGTTGTCGTCTATTCGACTCGCCCGCCATCCATGTACACCGGTTAGCTATGTCAGAACACCATCACGATACACGTCACGATGAACAGTCCCCCCCTGAAATGTCACAACTTACGGGGGAGTACGAGCCACGCGTCGTTGAGCAACGCTGGCAGCAGTACTGGGTTGATCAGGAAACATACAGCTATACAGGCGACGTTGATCCGAATCTTGTCTTCTCTATTGATACCCCACCACCAACGGTTTCGGGAAGTCTGCATATGGGTCATCTCTATGGATTTACTCTACAGGATTTTGTGGCCCGCTTCCGACGGATGCACGGTGAGACGACGATGTACCCGTTTGGGTACGACGACAACGGGATTGCCAGCGAACGACTGACCGAGCGCGAACTTGGTATCAACCACGGTGACTTCACCCGACCGGAGTTCCAAGAAAAATGTCGGGCGGTCTGTCAGGATTACGAGGCTGAATTCACTGAAAAGGTGCAGGAACTTGGGACCTCGGTCGACTGGAATCGGACATATAAGACAATCGAACCGCGTGTCCAGCGAATCTCACAGTTATCGTTTATTGATCTCTACGAGCAGGGGCGGGAGTATCGACGACGAGCACCAACAATCTGGTGTCCGGACTGTGAGACGGCCATCTCACAGGTTGAGATGGAAGACGCCGAGCGAGACTCCCATTACAACGATGTTGCCTTCGAAGCCGTCGAGTTTGGTGCCGACCCACCGAAGACAGTCGATGGAGACAGCGAGTATGTACCGCCAACGGCACCGGGGGATGATATCGTAATCTCCACGACACGGCCGGAACTGTTGCCCGCCTGCGTTGCGATGTTTGTCCACCCGGATGA
>JBEQBL010000161.1:0-4717 GCA_041639835.1 Salinarchaeum sp. | reverse complement strand
CAGAGAATTTTTTCAGCTTCTCTAAGACAGCCAGTGACTGATAATACCCGGCACGTGGATCACGGATCTCGCCCTGTAGCCGACGGACCGTCTCAAGATTATGGCCAATGACATCCGGACGGGCCCGGACAACAGTGCGTAGGGGTTCGGGTTCGCCCATGAAATCCGGGATCAGCACCTCAATCGTTGTCTCCGGTGACTTGTCCTGAACCGCTCGAATACATTCTGCGAAGTGTTCGGCGCCACCATCGGGCAGATCGTCACGGTCAACGGAGGTGATCACCACATAATCCAGTCCAATCTCTGCAATTGCCGTTGCCAGTCGATCGGGTTCGGACGGGTCCGGCGCATCGGGATGCCCTGTTGGCACATCACAGAACTCACAGTCTCTGGTACACCGACTGCCAAGAATCATAAACGACGCTGTGCCCTCCTCTGCCCAACACTCCTCGCGGTTGGGACAGGAGGCTGCCTCACAGACGGTATGTAATGACTGCTCATCAACCGCCTCATGGACACGACGATACTGTCGACGCACCCCCGTTAGTTCACGGTGGAGCCACTCCGGTTTCTGCTGGGCCATATGGGCTCCCGATCATCAAGATGCATAAACAAACCGACGCCGGCAGGAATCGACAATTTGGTTATTATCCCCCCCACTGGCGGAGAGCGGTTTATTATCTCTCTCTCCAAACGCGCATCTATGCTTGACCTGGTCACCGGCCTCTTTGGCATCAAACTCACCAGCGCCCTCCTCGGTGGTCTTGGTGGTGTCGCCACCTACGGGTTCTTAAACTGGAATGAACGCCGGATCCGCCGCGATCGCTTCCGTCGGGCACTACTCTTTGAAATTGAGCATATCGGAGAGACGCTTGATCAGCTTGATGCCACCACCTCAGCAGCAACTCCCACAGCACAGGTCTCGCTTGAACACACTCTCTCGACAGATCTTCTTGATGCGGATTTTCAGTCGATTGGCAAACTCACGACCCGTGAGATCAAAGCCGTGTATCGGTTTTATGAGGCAACGGCGACGCTTAACGAAACCCTACATACCTCCTCAACAACCGGTGCGGAGTCAGCAGTTGATGATCAGCTTCAGCTGGCGCTTGAAGAGCGTGATCGAGCGTTAGCGACAATCACTCGTAGTCGATTGTCCAGGGCAACAGAATGGTACAAAAACGTTGATGCGGGTCGATGAGCCGGCTTGGCGTCTTACTTAGCCGGATTCTCACCGGAGGTGGTGCTGTAATCAGCTGGATGATTCAGTATGTCCCGCCGTTTGCGTGGACGATGGGGCCGGCTGGACGCTGGTGGGAACCGATCCGACGACTAGCTTCGCGGTGGCTCGGCCGGATTGACCGCCGTCTTGGCCCCCGCCCGATCACCGAGGCCGAATATGCCGGGACGCTTACCCGTTCGTTAGATGCCATTGAGGCTGATCTTGCTGCCCGCGGTTGTCGGCGTAACCCGTTCTCACGGCTGAAGGTACGCGATAATACAGCGGAATGCGCCTCCTGGGTCTATCGCCCCCATCCAACTGCTCGTCAACAACTCCACTTCATGCTGTTTTGTCATGCTGACGGCATTGATATCTATGCTCACGCTGAACCATCAAGTGCCAATCCACGAGTCGGTGCCGACCATGTCACCGGTACCGGACAGAACGTCGCCGCAGGCGTCGCCCACGCCCGTCGATGGTTTTCTTTTGATCATATTCGAGCAACGCCACAGCCACCAGCCGGGCCGTGGTCGACTGCCTCTGCGGGCTCCGATTCTTCACGGTGATGCAGTGACTGCAACGGGGCATAACATTGAGTGTGTTGTCACAGGCAGTCCAATATGATGGTTTAATGTCTCCGCAAATCGACGGTAGCAAACTCCTGTATGCCGCCGGGATTGCCTTTGTTATTGCCGCGTTGGTCGTTTTTGCGCAGAATCTTATCTTCGGCCTCTCGGTGACCGTAAAGACGGCCTTACTTGGCGTGGCAGCTGTCAGCTTTGCTATCGCCGGGGCTACGCTTACGCATAATCTGCTTGATAGCGTTGCGTTCGCACTTGCGGCAATCACCTATGCGACCGCGATCGGCTATGCCATTGTCCAATACAATATTGGCACCACTGGCGTCTTTGGGCTCTTTGCCCTCTCCGGACTGTTGTTTGTTGCTGTTGGCTATGTCCTTCGTGATCAGCACCCGTCGATCCGCCCCCGGCGGGCTGGCATTATCATCTTAGCGTTACTTCTTGTAAGCGTCCCGCTGATTGGGGCTGATGTCCTCACTGGTGGGGTGACCTATACCGCGACATTCGAGGACCAGGTCATGCTTACTGATTCCGATGAGCCAACCGTAGCCGCCGACCGGTATGCTCACCAGATGCGTCCCGTTGGAACGATGACGATTACTAACAATGGTCCGTTTACTCACCAGATTGCCCCGCCGGATGTTGATGGCTGTCTTGTCGGCCCCAATACGACAGCTGTGCGACCAGTGCTCCAATATGAGCCCCAACGCTACGAGCAACAAGGGGTCATCGGTGGCGGTGATCAACGACAGTATACACTACAGGTCCAACTGGCCCCCCGTGACAATACGACCCTTCCGACCACCGTTGCCGTTGAACGCGGCACTGACTGTGAGACTGACCGCTCAACACCAACCCTGCTGGTCTCGGTTGCGGAGCCGTCCCAGGACGAGTAGTGGCTGTTTGTCCCCTGCAGCTGTGTGTTATTTTCATACATTCAAGACAGATATCTATCATCAACTGCCCCGCCCACGGTGGCGCGGGGAATCCGCCTCGCTACATAGTTTGAACGGAGGTCTGTTACACGGATGACGGCGCGTATCCACGGCCTTGCCGTGGTATTGCGCCTGCTCAGCCTATAATTCGCTGTGTTCACAG
This sequence comes from Salinarchaeum sp., assembly GCA_041639835.1. GTDB lineage: Archaea > Halobacteriota > Halobacteria > Halobacteriales > Salinarchaeaceae > CAZFMU01. Next base: position 1,816 of record JBEQBL010000161.1, on the reverse strand, counting down.
AACACCAGGCCGCGTGTCTCGTGGTTTCCTTCCGAAGTCGTTCACCAGATTGAGGGTTCATACTCAAAGGCTACGTTGTCGACGGTCTCCGCTGGGAGCCCAACCGCATCAAAGAGCTCGCGAAACTGTGCCCGATAGGTTGATTCGGGGATTTCCTCGCCGGCCGGCAGTTCGACCCGGAGATACAGTCCTCCAAGTCGATCAAGCTTGAGTATATACCTCTGTCGTTGAACGCGTGTCCGAATCTGCGCACTCGTGACAATGATGGTCACGGTGGCGATGGTCTGTCCCGCTTGCTGTGCGGTTTCGGTATACCAGCCATCACCACCGGTTGATGATCCCGTTACCGCATCTCGACGGTCAGCAATATCGGTATAGGCCCGGGCAACGGTCACCGAAGCGTCAATAGTCACCTGTGGCAAGGACGTTCCCTCCGCGATCTGTGTGATCAGCGCCTCGGCATGCGCCCGAGCCTGGTTCTCCGTCAACGCAAAGATGGTGCGCAACCGGTCAACAAGCCAGTCCTGGCGTGGGGCTGCTGCGGGTGGAAATGACCCAAATGGCTCCCGACGCGTGTCAACAAGCCCGGCTGTCGGCGTATCACCACTCAGTCCGATTTCCAGGTAGACGGTTTCCGTCTCCCAAAACTGGATGCCAAAGATCCGATAGTCGGGGCCAAACTGTTGTGTGAGCGCGGGCAGTCCTGTTGGATGGATACCCCGTTGGGTTTTGCTGTTGACATAGTATGGTGCCTCAACATCGTAGCCGGCCGTCCGGGCCTGTGCAAGTACCGTATCGTACTCAACGGGGAGCTGTGTACTCTCCGACCAGTACACGGCATAATTGGTCCGCGTGCGGGTACACCCGCTGAGGCCAACAAGCCCGCCGATACCTGCCATCTGCATGCCTTGGAGCAGGTGCCGTCGTGATACACGCGTCATGGCACATTATGATAACGTGACAACAAAAAGTACCGGGCCTGAAATGTCCGTTATCAGCACTCCATGATGTGCCTGACTCCCTGTCCCCATTTTTGATTGCTTTTTATACCGTATCGACAGTCGTCCGTGTGCCACTGCGTTGTTTGTGGCTATGTCAGTCCACAGACTCGCTGTCTGCCTGTGCTTTGGTCTGCCGGTGTTGCCACCAGGCATGGATGGCTAGCAGGACGTAGGTTATGCCAAGCCAACGCACTAATTGGACAAATCGCGGCTCCCACTCGACGGTTTCTGGCTGGTCATAGGCCATCCGTGTTCCCCAATCAAGATACCGACGGGGCTTGCTAGCTGCCATGGCACCGAAGGCGCCAATGACCTGCATCATCCCGAGATACGCTCGTCCTCCAAGCAGACTAGCAATCAGTAATATTCCGCCTTCGATGCGTGAGACTGTCACGACCCATGGCTTGCGGGTGGTCTCCTCGGAGCCTGTTTGTGTTAGCTGCTCGTAGGCGTCAACAATCCGACGCGGAAAAACGATTAGCAAGGCACCGAGGCTGGCAAAGAGTGCTCTGGACATTGTATACACTAACGTGTAGATAAGTGCGTATAAATATATAAGTTATAAATCAGAACAAAGAAACAGTGGAAATAAGCCGACAGTCGTGATCCTCACTAAGCTGTGGATTAGCTCACTTCTGCTGTCCGGCTAGCAATGATACTATCCGTTTCATCGCCCTCCCAGACAACGTTGACTGTCACGCTTCCACTGGACGACTTATTGGAGGCAAATTTGAGTCGATCTCCGGCTTGGAATGGGAATTCCCCGGTCACATCGCCACTATCGCCATTATATGTGAGCGTGCTTGTATCGCTTT
>JBEQBL010000160.1:0-4774 GCA_041639835.1 Salinarchaeum sp. | reverse complement strand
TAGGAACGCAAGGCGAATACCCGCCCCGTTAGGGGTGGGAGAAAGCCGATATCAGTTGTTGGTAATACGATTTCTTTATTCAATGTGGGACGTGCAACAAGGCTGTCCCACGTATAATTACATGCCCTCTGTTGAATAAAATTATCGTGTTTTCAACCACTGATATGGGCTTCAACGCACTATCCTGGTTTCCATGCGTATTTAGTATCATAAGTGTATGTGTCCAGTTGTACTCCAAGGTGGCCAAACTGGACACTTCAGAGAGGCTGTCGTAGGCCAGCCCTGAAGCGGGACGCTGACCCCACCGCTCCGACCACCATCTTGGTAGCGTGAACTTGCACGCTTCACGCTGAATTAAAGCGACGTGACACACCAGCAGTCCTCGCCACATAAAGCCCGGTGGGAGTACGCCTGAGAGAACCACACAGTTCGCTCTGATAGAACCGGTGTGGTGCAATCCGCCACGGTCTGTCGAAGGTCGACGACTGGGAGCCCATCATGAGAGGAATGCCACGGCCTTGGCCGTGGTAGCTTACAGAGCATCTATTGACCGCTGATCGCGTGTTCTTGGCTCACCTATCGCCAGTGTCGGCAGCTATGATTCGTCGACGCCTGCCTGATAGGCCCCGGTTCGAAAAATAAAGACGGTAAATGCCGCACCCAGTGTTGTGATTCCGGCAATCACATCGGCGATCAGTCCTGGCCCAAGAGTTTCGACAATCAGGCCGGTCCCTACTAGCCCGGCCGCCCCGGCCGCCAGTATTGCAAGCCCGATATCGCCGGCCAGGCCCGTCTTGCTGTGCGTGCCATAATATCCCGGAAAGTCAAAGCCGGACATTGCATATGTTAAGATCACAAGCCAGGCCGGAATCGTGACTGCAAAGCCAAGTGTTTCGGCATAGGCTGTTGCAGCCGGTGTTGCGCTCATCGACACCAGCAGGCCGTTGGCAATCAGCCCCGCAATGAGGCCACCGCCCAGTAGTACCCCGGCGGTTATCCGCGGCCGCCGTCGCATTGTCCTCGTCATATTCGGGTGTGGGCGCTCAACTTTTCATATCCGTTCCGGCTTTCCATTGTTTGGCCTTCCCGTCGTGGGGGCCTCGCATTCACCCGTCGCTCTTGCTGGATGGTCCGTGTCTGCTCGGCGGCAGCGGCACGTGTTATGCCACCGTGTGTCACCCGCGTCTATGACGGCATGGACACACATGACCTTCGCCGCGGCCAGTATGCCGAATTATTCGGCGTATGCGCCGGCGTCAGAGCCCTGTTCTGTCTCCGAGGGAGCGTCCTCGGTCAGCTGATAGAGGTTCTGACGGGCGTCCGCAAAATAGACGTCCTCATCGACAATGCCGATGTTTTCGAGTCGTTCCAATGCATACCGGACCGTCCGGGCCGAGAGCATCGACTCCTGAACGATCTGCTTTTGCGTTAATGGTCCATCGTACTCAAGCACCTTGTACACGAGCTTCGCACTCGGCGGGAGATCCGCCAGCCCTTCCTCATCGGTCCCAGACATTTGATCAATTAAACAACCTCCTCTCCTATAAAGGTTGATACCGACCCCGACGGATATTCCCTTTGAGCGACAACTGTACACTCCACGTATCCGTGGCTGTTACTACGGTCTGTGGGCACCACGTGTGACTCGATTTTATTTGTCTGTCACCGACCTGCTGAGCCCTGCTCTGACCGGCAAAACGAACGGCTTTTGAATGGTGGTGGTGGAAGGTCAATATGACAATGGACGAGGAGCGACGGGGGCATCTCCGGGCCATTCTGATCACGTCCGCCACCACGCTTATTGGTGTGATTGCCGCGATTGTCTCCTCAATCGTGGGTGGTTCTGACCCGACCACCGCCGCCACAAACACAACCGCCCTCCTTGTGCTGCCGGCTGCAATCGCCATTCAGGTCCCCATCTATCAGCAGTTGTTTGATGACTGGGGCGACGGCCGTGATCTGCTCTTTGTTGCCTTCATGACGTTCTGCCTGTGGTTTATCACCTGGGGCATCCTACTGACGACACAGATTCGGAGCGTATGAGCGACGATAGTATTGCGGTCGTTGATCTTGATCAGTGTCAGCCGGATCGTTGTAACTACGAGTGTATCAACTACTGTCCGCCGAACCGCACCGGCAAGGAGTGTATTACCCGCCGTGGGGACGACACCGACGAGGGCGATCCCGGACAGGTCAAAATCAGTGAGGAGATCTGTCTGGGCGAATCCTGTGGCATCTGTGTTGAGAAATGCCCCTTTGATGCCATCCGGATCGTTAACCTTCCGTCTGAACTTGAGGATGATCCGGCCCACCAGTACGGCCGGAATGCCTTTCGTCTCTATGGCCTGCCTATCCCCACTGATGGCCAGGTGACCGGTATTCTTGGCCCCAATGGGATCGGAAAAACAACCGCTGTCCAGATCCTTGCCGATGAGATTGTCCCCAATCTCGGGGAGTGGACTCAGGCTCCCGACTGGGACAGCGCCATTGATGCCTACAGTGGCACCGAACTCCAGGATTATTTCACCGACCTGGTTGATGCCTCGATTACGGTTGCTCGTAAACCCCAGTATGTTGATCGTATTCCCGAGCAGGTCTCCGGCACCACCCGGGAACTTCTTGCGGGAACCAACGAACGCGATGCCCTGGATGATCTTATCGAGCAACTCTCACTTGCCCCGATTCTTGATCAACCAATCGAGGATCTTTCCGGCGGTGAACTCCAGCGTGTCACAATCGCGGCCACGCTGGCTCGCGATGCCGACTTTTATTTCCTTGATGAGATCACGCCGTATCTTGATATCAGCCAGCGCATCGCCGCAGCGCGTGCGATTCGCACCCTTGCCGAGGAGCATGACCGCTCCATTCTGGTGGTCGAACACGACCTTGCGGTGCTTGATCTGCTGGCCGATACGCTCCATGTTGCCTATGGTGAACCCAATGCCTTCGGTGTCATTACCGATCCAAAGTCGGTGCGCAATGGCATCAACGAGTATCTCGCCGGCTATCTCGAAAACGAGAACGTGCGCATCCGGCCCGAGGCTATCGAGTTTGAGGAACATGCCCCCCAGCGTGTTGTCACTGGTAGCCCGCTGATTGAGTACCCGTCGCTTGAGAAACAGTACGGGGACGATGGCTTTTCGCTGACCGTCGATGGTGGCACCATCTATCAAAACGAAGTGCTTGGTGTTGTCGGCCCCAACGGTATTGGAAAATCGACCTTTGCCAACCTCCTTGCCGGCGATCTGGCCCCCGATACCGGCACCTTTGACGCTGATCTTGATATTTCCTATAAGCCACAGTATATCGAGGCCGATCGGGACCTTCGGGTTGATACCTTTCTCTCGGGCATTACCGATGACTTTGGCAGTTCATACTGGTCGACGGAAATCGCGTCGCCGCTGCAGTTAGACCCGATTATGGAGCAGCGACTCACCGACCTTTCCGGCGGTGAACGACAGCGCGTGGCCATTGCCGCCTGTCTCTCACAGGATGCGGACCTGTATCTGTTTGATGAGCCCTCTGCCCATCTTGATGTTGAACAACGGGTCCAGGCGACCGATGCGATTCGCCGGTATGCCGAGTCCCGTGATGCAACGGTGCTGGTGATTGACCATGATATCTACCTGATCGATCTTCTTGCCGACCGGTTGCTCGTCTTTGATGGTAAACCGGCTGTTGCTGGCCATGCGGGCGCGCCACAGGATATGCGCTCCGGCATGAACGACTTCCTGTCGAACCTTGGGATTACCTTCCGCCGTGATGAACGAGCTGGCCGCCCCCGGATCAACAAACCAGGCAGTCAGCTTGACCGAGAGCAAAAACGTGTTGGGGAATATTATTATGCCCCGACAGATGACGCCTGATGATCCTCTCCGGCGGCCTCAACAAGTAACTGGGCGCCGACATCCGCTGGATCAATAACCACATCCGCTCCTGCTCGTCGCAGTTTGGAGACGTTTTCGGCATTTGTCACCGCCGCAATGATGCGTATATCATCAGCCAACTCACGGACGGTTAATGCGGTAAAGGCATCAACCGCATCATCGGTCGTTGCCGTAATCACCGCCGCTGCCTCTGGCACCTGTACGCGACGGAGCATCGACTCATCGCCTGGATCGCCGCTGACGGCGGTAATGCCTCGCTCAGTTAACTCCTCGACCTGTCTTGACTGTCGTGAGACCACCACGAAATCCGTTCGCCCATGTAACTTCGTGATCACCGGCTCGGTCAGATCACTATAGCCCAACACCACCACATGATCGGTCAGGCGTTCGAGTTGTCGGTCGCGAACGCGTCCTAATCCCGCCGCTAGGCGTGACTCAATCACCGGCCCCAACAACACTCCAATGGCGGCCCCGAAACTTGCAGTCCCAAAGATCAGCACCGACATTGCAAATAATCGGGCTTGCTGGGTGGTGGCTGTGATATCGCCATAGCCAACTGTCGAAGCCGTTACCAGGGTAAAATAAAACGCGTCAAGCACCGTTTCAACTCCAATAAATTCCTCCCGGAGTGTATAGGCCCCAACCGTTCCATATCCTTGGACTCCTAAGACGGCAATTCCGGTTGCAATCTGGGCTGTGGACAGCCCAACCGGGCTGCTAAACCGCTGGCGATGCACGGCCACGATGAGGCCGGTCCCGATGGCTACCACCACAAGTGGTACCGCAACCGGGCTTGACTGAATGACGCCTTGGATGGCGATAACCGGCATGAGCACAACCGTTCCATACCAGCCAACTCGATAGCCGTTGGTAAGCGCGTAGCCCGT
>JBEQBL010000159.1:0-4779 GCA_041639835.1 Salinarchaeum sp. | reverse complement strand
TGTCGCCAAGCGTAACGTCCTGACTCTCGTTCTTGACTTCGACAACGAGAATCCGGCCGCTCTTGATAAACCACGGCTTGCCGTTTCGCATGCGAGGCGAGAGAGCACGCCGCAGCCGCGGATCAGACTGATCCAAGTCACGCAGCGGATACCAGTCCGAAGCCGGGAGGTTGCGGTTGCTGTTTTTATCTCGGAAACGGAAACGAACTTCCGTGTTGTCAGGCAGGTCCGTGCCCGTATCATCCGTCAGCGAAATGTACATCTTCCCCTTGGCGGGGTCAGCCTCGCTCGGCGTGTCACCGAGCCGGATAGCGTCATATCCGGAAAGCTGACCATCTTCACCGATTTCAGCGGTGAACATTTCGGCCACTTCACCGGCCGAAACGGTTGTAGCGGCCTGCTGCCCGTCCGTGAAGTCAGTCGATTTGAGAACGATACCCTCATAATCCAGATTGCGGGGGTTGACGGTAGGCATGATCAGAACACCTCAATCGGCTGAGCGGAGTCAACTTCTTCACTCGCTCGGTTGTATAGTGCGCGGGCAGCGGCGACAATAGCAAACAGCATGCTAATGCCGAGCACTCCCGTGAGAACGTTTCGAGTTGTGCTGACAGCACCGTCAGCACTGGTAAAGTCGTAATCCTCGTCAATGACGGGGATGTTACCTTTCACTGGCATGATACCACTTTCACCTTAGTATCAAAAGGATATATAGGTACAGGCTTAGTATGCCAAAGTGCAATGCTCGGATACCTTGGCGGTGTGACTCTCATGGCAATGCTGTTGTGCCGAAACGAACTGAAACCACCTGTACTGGTGCTTTGGGTGCTCTTCCTGCTGGTTTCGGTCATTTGGCAGGCTGTCACTGGGGCACTGGCTGGCGGGGTGCCACTGTGAGCCGAAAGAACCTACGGCTGCTGACGCACCTGATCGACGGCCGGCGTTGTCTCGAAAAAGCAAAATCGCAAGCTGACGGTAACGAGCGGCACGAAATCGAAAGAAGCCTTCAAATCATCGAACGCATGATTTCAAATCAAGTCGGCGACGACTGGGAAGAACTGTAATGGCGGAAATGCACGAGTGCCCGGCTGACGGGTGCGATTTCGGACCGAAGCCGAAAGACAGCGTGCTGGGGCACTACTCCGGCAAGCAAGATCAGGCCCACTCCGGTGGGTACGCTGACGCCAAACGGCTGCTTGAAGAGGGGGGTCAGCAGGGGGGTCAGCAGGGGGGTCAGCAGCAGGCTGAAAAATCGACAGACAACGGCAACACGCAGGGGGGTGCGGCAACCCCCTCGTTTCCCAGTGCTGACAGTGGTGACTCTGGTGGCTCTGGCGGTGAAGGGTACGAGTGTCCGGAGTGCGGATCACACACGAACGTGTACACCGCTGACAGCGTGCTGCGGCTGCTTGAGAGACACGACGGTGTGACGGTCACGTCTGAGCACCGTGCCGCTCTCCGGCAGGCTGACGCCGGTTGTGTTGGGTGTGGCACCGCCTTCACCGTGGGGGAAACATGAGCGACGAGCAACCGCAGGGGGGTGACGAGGAAATACCCGAAGCTGTCGACATGTCGCCAGAGCAGGCCGCTGAAGCGGCTGTCGGGGAGGAAACCCCCACCCCTGACACGGTGAGTGGGGGCTTCGACGGGGTTGATCAGACGCCGTGGTGGAAAAAGACAGAACCAAACCCGGCAATAGAGGATGTTGAACCGGTCGAAAAGTGGGAAGAATACTGGAAAGAGTACCTCGTGCGAGGGGGTCAGAAAGCTGCGGGTGCGGACGACGCCATGGCAGCCTTTGACCTGATCCGGGGTGTGATCGGTGGCAGCATGCGGATCATGGATGAATACGACTTATGAACAACGAATTAGAACCAGAGCCGGTGGCTGAAGGCATTTGCTGGCTCTGTGTTGAAGAGGGACACGCACCGAGCAAAAAACAGCTATTCAAGACGCCGCTGAGTGCACCGGAGTGCCTTGGGCATGCCCGTGCCTCATGGCGGTCCTATCTCGGCTTGGTGGGTAGTCAATGAGTGAACTGTCGCCAGAGCGGCTGAAAGTATCGTGTGACTGCGGTGCGGTGTCCATGACGGTGAGAGACAGTGACGCCAAGGTAGTGCCTATCCGCTGTCCGGATTGCGGGGGTAAAGTGCCATGAAGCCGTACCCAGTCAAAGACGGATACAACCGTATGGAAACGGATAGCCACCAACATAGCGGTATGCGGGTGGAAAATGAAACCGAATACCGGGAAATCATGTACGAAATCCGTTGCTTGCGCCAATCCGGCCGCAAGTGGTACGTGAAACGGCCAAAAGAAGCGGATATTTGCCCGTTTTGTGGTGAACCGCTCGACATCGAAAAGCGAGGTAGCCTGTAATGGCGGACATTCTGACAGACGCCGGCCACGTGCTGATCACTGGCACCACCGGAGCCGGGGAGGGCATGGGTGGCAAGACAACGACAGCGAACTGGTGGCATGAGCAGGCTGTAGAGAGCGGTCAACGGGAGGTTTCGCTCTTCTACAACGCCAAGTGTCAGCGTGGCATAGCAGGCCGCACGTGTACCACGCTCGGCGAACTGGCGGGTGCGTACCAAAACGGCTGCCGTACGCTGGATTTCCAGCCGCCGAGCGATTATGGCGCTGAAGAGCACGAGTACGTTGTACAGTGGTTTCGGCGGATACCCGGCCGCAAGCAAATGATTCACGACGAGGTGAGTTTCTACAACGACAGCGAGGGCTTGAACTGGTGTCTCGCTCAAGGCGGGAATCTGGATAACGGCAGCATACGGTCTATCGTGCTGACTCAGTACCCGTGGGACTTGACCGAGCGACACCTAAACCTGCTAATTTGGCGGGTTTACGTGGGTGAGCCGACGAAATCGACTGAGCGGTTCCTTCAGGCCATGCAGCTTCAGGACTTGGCGGGAGAAATCCGCAAGAGGGCAGCGCCGTACCACTGGATAGCCATTACTGGTGATAAGATCACGAACGTGTACGAACCGGTGCCCGAAAGCTACGCACCCGGCTGAGCCAGCTATACTTTTCAGCTATACCGACGAGCTATACCGACGAGCTATACCGACGAGCTATACCGACGAGCTATACCGACGAGCTATACCGAATAGCTGAGCTATACAAGATAACCGTACATATTAGTGGCAACAGCGTGTACACGTGAATGCAATGGCGCATGATACCCCCGACCGAGTGTTTGACGAACCGAATAGAGAGGCTAAACGGCAGCCTTGGCGGCTTGTGACGGCTTGCTGCGGTTCAACCTGTTGGGTCAAGCGGCGATACACCCGACATGGCAACAGCAAAGAGGTGCGGTTTCAGTGCGACAATCAAGGGTGTGATCAGTACGGCGGAATCACGGCACTGCGTGACAAAAAGGACGGCCGAGTTTTCGACCCCACCGGAGGGCACGAGCTATGAGCCGATACTGTACCATGGAAACCCTCGCAGCAAACGGTGACAAGGCGCTTATCATCTACGATCAGCAGAATCATGAAGCGTGGTTACAGGTCCAGAAAGCGTCACTCGTGGAGGTTTCGGCATGAGCACGTGCACGTTTGGCCCACGGGTGGAATTCGACACAGACGGGTACGTCAGTATCCGGTTTTGCGACCGTGGCAGCGAGTACAGGCTGTATCTACACCGGCTCACGGCGTACGCTCACGGTGAGTTGGATTCTCTCGGCTCAGACATGCACGTGCACCATGAGGATTCCGACCGCTGGAACAATCAGCCGGAGAACTTGACCGCACTCACCCCGGACGAACACGCCGAGATAGAACCGCACGTGGCCAATTTCAACATCTAACAATGACTCAAGACGAACCATACAACACGCACGAAATCGCCGAACAGCACTGGTGCGAAGCTGTCGGCAGCACGCTGTACTGCCCGCAAATTGACTGCCCGTACTGCGGTGAGACTCACGAGGATCAATAATGAGCCAGAACAACCCACTCAAGCCGTCCGGTGACGCCGTGCGGCTGATCAAGTGCCGTAGCTGTTCACACATTTGGATCAACCGGACGAAAGACAGGTACGTCACCTGCCCGCAGTGCAACCTGAATAACACCGTTAAACAGCCTGAAGTTGGCGTCAAGGTTGTTTCGGAGGCTGATTTCTAATGGCGATTGATCCGAGCAAAACGATCAAGCAGGCCACGACGAGCACCGGCAACACGTACCGGAAAGTCGAAGCTGACAACAGCAAGGGCTACGTGTTCACCAAAAACGGCAAGTTCTGTTCTGACAAGTCCTTCAGCGCCGGATACGGCGAAGCCGTCAAGGGAAACGGACAGGTGGAAGCTGACAACGGGCAGTACCGGCCTGACGCTGAAGTCACCGTCCCAACACCGGACGGTGATCAGCAGGTCACGAGAGCGACAGCAGGCCGCATGAGTGACGCCGCAAGCGGTCGCATGGGTAACGTGGAAGTGAACGGCACGCTGTACGGCAGCGACGAAATACAGGACGTTTGGCGGCAAGCACGGACGGATGACCGTGGCAAGGTGGTGAAGTACTGAATGGACGAAATCACGCACCAACACACCGAGCGGCCACATTATGAGGCGAAGAACGGTGACACCGTGCACTCGTGGGACGCTGACACGTTGGATCACACCATTCAGCGCCGTGAGTACACCGAACTGCTGCCGGTTGTATTCGACATTGAAACCACCGCAGAGACTCCGCAGCGGCCTATTCTGGTGACTGCGTACGATACGGCCGACCGGACGGTGGAACTGGCATATCAATTTCGCCA
>JBEQBL010000158.1:425-4822 GCA_041639835.1 Salinarchaeum sp. | reverse complement strand
ACGTCAGTCGACGGTAAGTACTAGTCACATCTTCGACGGGTGAACATGGAAACCAGGGAGAATCCTGCCGCAGGCGGGGTCTTACCGTAGTCGCCTACCGCCGTGCGTCATCGATAGCAGCAACATGGACCGCTTGTTAAGGATAATATTCAGCGTTAGTGTATACATGCAGTCAATATTGGGGGTAACTAATGCCAACATATTCTCAAGAACCGGTAATATTGGTGGTATGTGCACTGGTTCGATCGCATCAGTTCACAGCAATCTTGGGCCGATAACGAGGCACTGAAGGGATTCCATCAGGTGATTATCAATGTACAATCGTGAAGTGGTGTCATACTGTGCGTGTCTTTTGTCCGCTTGATTGGTCCACATGAGAGGATAACCAATGTCACGGACAGTCACACAGGATCAGGAGGCTGATGAGGCGAGTTCACAATGGGACCGAACTGCATTTTGGTATCCGGACACCCCTGGTGATGTTGCCTTACTGGGGGTGATTCTGGTGCTGATTGCCCTGCATATGGGTGAGTGGTTCGGGATCCCAACAAATGGTCAGGTGCTCTTTGGATGGATTCCCGTTCATGCCGGGTATCATTTGCTTTTGAGTGTCGCACATATTGCTGTATTATACGTGGTCTATCGTCGCTGGCCATCGCCTACTGTGTCATCGGATTCCACGTCGTCGCATCATCCATGATTGACTCCGGAACCCTCCCCGTACTTGGAACCGCTGCCGGATATTTTCTGTTGCTTCTTGGGATTGGAGAATATGCACGGCGACGCACGACCGATGATCGCGAGGATTACCTCATGGCTTCGCGGTCTTTCGGCACTGTCGTGCTGTTTTTTGCCCTCTTGGCGACGAATATGACATCATTTGTCCTGCTTGGGGCTCCCGGACTCGCATATCAAGCCGGCATCGGCACCCTTGGATACATTGTTGGCTTGTCAACGCTCATTTTGCCCCTTCTGTTTGCCACTGTTGGCTATCGCCTATGGCGGGCCGGCGAGGCCTTTGGGCACCTCACACCAGGGCAGTTTTTCAATCACCGACTTAACGCCACCCATCTAGGGGCATTTATTATGGGATTGATGACCTTCTGGACGGTTCCATATTTGCTGTTGGCGGCCATTGGAAGCGGCATTGCCTTTGATATTCTAACCAATGGTAGTATTCCATACTGGCTTGGCGCCGCACTCCCGCTTGTGATTGTGTTTGTCTATGTGTTTAGTGGCGGGATGCGAGCAACAGGCTGGACGAACGTCTTTCAGGGTATTGTGTTTATCCTCTTTTTATGGGGCCTACTCGCACTACTTGTAATTCGTCTTGGTGGGGCCACGGCAGCCACTGATGCCACGGCTGCCACGAGGCCAGGGCATCTAACACGCGCTGGCCCACCGCAGTTCTCCGCCCGGATGTGGCTCAGTTTTGGGCTGATGATCTCGATTAATGCGATGATGTATCCGCATATGTTCCGGCGCATTCTCGTTGCGCTAAACGAGCAGACCCTCCGTCGTGTTGTGATTCTCTACCCGGTCGGGCTGTTATGTACGTGGGTGCCAGCCGTGTTCATTGGGTTTTGGGGGGCTGGGCAGATCCCCGGACTTACTGGCCCGGATGTGGACACAATCCTTCCACTGTTAGTACTTGAGTTCACTCCACCGGTGATCGGTGGAATTGCTCTGGCTGGGATTCTTGCGGCGATTATGTCAAGTCTGGATGCACAAACGCTGTCGGTTAGTACGATGTTCTCGCAGGATCTTCTGCGCACGTATACTACCCCATCGGAACAGCAGGAGGTCTGGAGCAGTCGACTACTTGTTGGGGTGATCCTCGCGATCACATTTGTGTTGGCGTTGCTCCGGCCGGACACGATTGTTGGTATTGCGGAGTTTGCCTTTTCAGGATATGCGCTGTTGTTCTTTCCCCTTGTGGTGAGCCTATACTGGAGGCGGGCAACGGCCGCCGGTGCGTGGGCTGGTCTCCTGTGGGGCTTTGTGGGACTTCTGGCATTTGAATTCGGCGTGCTGCCTGCGGCATTAACCGGCGGCTTTCTTCCGTTTTTCCCACTGTTTATCACCCAGATCATCGTCACCCTGATCATCGGTGCCCTAACAACACCACCGCCGGCGGATCGGGTTGACGCCTATTTCACCCGGTTCGAGGATATCTGGTGACCAATTGGCTGTCGCTACTTTGGTGGCAGGTTTCTTGCTGATCGGGCATGGAGTGGGGCTATGGACCTCGAACTTGAGGGAACAACCGCACTTGTGATGGCTTCAACAAGCGGCCTTGGCAAAGCCGCTGCCCGAACACTTGCAGCCGAAGGCGCAAACGTCGTTTGCAACGGACGCAATCAGCAGCGAGTTGATGCGGCCGTTGCGGATCTTACACACCTTCCAGGTACTGTTACGGGGGTAACGGCCGATCTTACTGACCCGGATGCGATTGAGGCGCTTGTTACCGAAACAGCCCGTACCTTTGACAGCATTGATCATCTGATAACCAATATGTCCGGGCCCCGGACTGGCCCGGCGGTTGAGATTACCGACGACCAGTGGCAAGGGGCGTACAATCGACTTGTTATGAGTGCAATCCGAGCCATCCGGGCTGCTGTACCATATCTTCGCGAGGATGGCGGGTCAATTGTGATGATGACCTCGCGAACAACGCGGGAGATCATTGAGCAGTACGCACTCTCAAATGCGCTTCGATTGGCTCTTGTCGGGCTAAACAAAACCCTGGCAAAGGAACTTGGTCCCGAGATTCGCGTTAATGCTGTCGCGCCAGGACCGTTTGCAACCGGCCGCATCGAGACACTTGTTGAGGAGAGTCTCGAAACCGGTCGGTTTGATTCACGTGAGGTGGCATACGAAGCGTGGGCCGGCAATATTCCACTTGAACGTCCTGGCGAACCGTCCGAGCTTGGTGATCTCATCGCCTATCTGAGCTCTCCCCGAGCGAGTTACATTACCGGTGCGACAGTTCCAATTGATGGCGGAGTGACCGATGCGCCCCTTTGACCGAGATCACCCTTGGCACATCGCTTGTCGGTCGCATCCCCACTTGGAGATTTTACAGGCTGTCGAGGCGAATGCCTCGGGGCTTGACCCCGAGGCGGTTCACCCACAGCCAGCCTTACTGGTGTCGTTGAAGCCAGTACTGGAGTACAATCCCGAGCAGCAATGCGATGCCAAGATTACCGACAAGCCCACAGAGACCAACAAGTACCACCGGCCAGATAGTGTCGGCCTGCTGAATACTTGTTCGTCCTAACTGTATGGCAATTAGCCCCAAGATCACGCCAAGCATCGCAACCGGGTATGCAGCGACAACACCAACAGCAAAGACCGTCAAAAACAGATAGCCCGCGCCAAGCAGAATATTTGCTCCGGCCGTCCGAGCACCAAAGGCGTACTTGCCGGCGACACCACCGCTGCCATGACACATCGGGATAGCGCCAAACGGGACCGCAAGCAGATTCATGACGCCCATACTCTGTAAGAGCCGATCTGGAGACACCTCACGGTCAAAATAATCCCCAAGCAGCACCGATGTTGCAATGGCTGCATTGCCGAGGGTCATTGCAAGTTGGGCGACGATCGATTCAAGTGTAGCCCCTACTGTGACCTCCGGGGTGAGTGATACTATCGCAACTGTTGGTAGGGCCGGGGCGGGAAGTCCTGTTGTCCAGATGGTAATCCCACCTCCCAAGACGACCACCGCAATGGCACTTAGGTTCCAGTGGCCAGTCCCAACCATTACAACAGTAACGACAACGGCAAGTCCAGCAAAGGCGGGGGCTTCTATGGCCAGTTCACCGCCTGTCTGGAGGAGAATAAGCGCAACGCCAAGTTGGATGCCGCGCACAACCGGGGTCCCAAAATACCGACTCAGCCGCTCTAAGGTCCCACTAGTCCCAAGAAGCAGCAGAAGAACACCCAGGCTGATCCCGGCAACAAATACCTCTCCGGCTGTCAGGCCACCGGCGATGACCAGTGCTGCGAGTGCCTTCATCGGCTCAACGGATAGGGGAAGACCATAGTACAGTCCCCAGACAATCTGAAAGACGCCAAACCAGAGAAGCATCACCGCAAGGGAAAGATCAGTAAGAACTGCAACGGAAACGATAATCGGTAGGACTGTAATTGAATCTCCTATCGCCCCCGTTAGTTCATGCCAGGAAAGATCGATGTCCGATGTCTTCGCAGCCAAGCCCGCTGAGTCCATCAAGCCCCATTTCTTGGGTCAGATATAAAAGCAAATCGTGCAACCAACCCCCAGTTCACACCCGTTCCAATGTAAGTTATTCTGATTACATCGACGCAGCGACTACTGCGAGACGGCATAGCGATCTGAGATACACACAGATCAACTAGTTACGGCCCTCTCA
>JBEQBL010000158.1:0-415 GCA_041639835.1 Salinarchaeum sp. | reverse complement strand
CTCTCAAAACAACGGCCTCACCGTCTTGGGCACACCGGTGCCCCGGGGAATCACGCATAAGCAGCGTACTCCTTCCCGTACCGTAGGAAATAGACAGTCCCAATGCCACCAATGACCGCGGCAATAGAAAAAGCACTCTCAGGGCCAAGTGTTTCCCACAATAGGCCGCCAACAGCCGCTGACGGGATCACAATGGTGTTGCGCAACAGATAGTAACTCCCTGTAATACGCCCCCCAGCGTCCTGCTGTGCCGGGCCGACAATCAGGGCCTTGTGTGCGGGCAACCCAGCAAACCGCAGTCCAGAGAACGCAAAGACAACAACCAGTACAACAGCACTGGCTGGTGCCATGATTAGGACCGCAGGAAAAAGGGCATAGACGGCAAATCCAATAGCAACAACCGGCTTGAGTCCGA
>JBEQBL010000157.1:0-4833 GCA_041639835.1 Salinarchaeum sp. | reverse complement strand
AACACATGAACAGTTCACGATGGATGTCGAACTTCTGGACCGTGTTGTTGGCACCGAAGTCGAGGAGATCACAACGGGGGAACCGCTGATGTTGACCGTTGGCACAGCAACGACCGTTGGATCGGTCACAAGTGCGCGCGGAGACGAAGCAGATGTGGTGCTCAAACGACCGGTCTGCGCATCCGAGGGCGCCTCAATTGCGATCAACAGGCGGGTTGGGTCACGCTGGCGGCTTATCGGTGTTGGGACGCTGCGAGACTGACCAGCACGAATGACCGACACCACTACGGAGCCGCATACAATTATACTTGATACAAACGCACTGATGATGCCCGTCGAACTCGATGTCCGACTGTTTGAGGAACTTGAACGCGTGTGCAATCGCACAACAGCAACAGGACTTGAGCTACGGGTTCCTCAGCCGGTCATCGAAGAACTGCGTCGCCTGTCCGATACCGGCGGTGAGGAAGGTCTTGCCGCAAGCGTCGGACACGATCTGGCGACCAATCGATGTATGCCCGTTGATGCAACTGCCGCCTACGCCGATGATGCCGTTGTTGAGGTGGCAAGGACTGATCGGGCCGATTATGTCGTGACCAACGACAAACCTCTTCGGGATCGGGTGCTTGACCTCGGGATACCGGTTATTAGTCTCCGGGGATCGAATACGCTTGCAATTACGGAGCCATAATTATGTACAAACGGGTTACAGTTCGCGATACGGTCGAGGTACCGCCGGAGGAGCTTGCAAACGTGACACCGGAGCTAGTTCGCCGACTCCTCCAAGACAAACTCGAAGGACGAATGGACGAAGATCTTGGGTCGATTGTGTCAGTCACCGAAGTCCATGATATCGGTGACGGCCGTGTGTTACCAAATCGACCCGGCGTCTACTATGAGGCCGAATTTGACGCCTTGGTGTATGATCCGGAGATGCAGGAGGTTGTCGACGGAAATGTTGTTGAAATCGTTGAATTTGGTGCCTTTGTTGGCATTGGTCCGGTCGATGGCCTTCTACACGTGTCACAGATTTCCGATGAGTATCTTGCCTTTGATGCGGAGAATCAACAACTTGCCTCAGGGGAGTCAAACCGCGTGATTGGTGTTGATGATGCTGTTCGGGCACGGGTCGTCACAATGTCAATCGATGAGCGCAATCCCCGAGACTCAAAGATTGGGCTAACTGCCAAACAGCCCGGTCTCGGGAAGCATGGCTGGCTTGAGGAAGAACGCCAGCAACAGGAGGCCGAAGCCACCGCAGGTGACAGCTAATGGCCGAAGATCGGCTTGTCTGTCGGGAATGTCATCGTGTGGTCGAACCAAACAAACAGACCTGTCCGGTATGTGGGTCATCCTCACTGACCGAGGACTGGGCTGGCTACGTGATTGTTGCTCATCCCGATGACAGTCGTATTGCCGATGAGATGGAGATTACCGAGCCCGGACCGTACGCACTGAAAGTTCGATAACAGCTACCCGGACATCGAGACCCGACCGTGTCACCGACTAATGCCCCCACGATCTTGTTAACGCTTCCTGAAGAGCATCGCGTCGCGTTTAAAGAGCCATTCGGGCCGGTATATACGGATCCAACAGACATTATCGAAGCGACTGGCAGGCCAATCGTGACCGTTGGCGACGTTGTCACCTATCACTTTGAGCAGGCCGGCTACCGGCCGCAACTGGCGGTCGTCGATGGCTTGACCAAACGTGATGCGGTTGATCAGACAATTCGCAAGACACTGGCAACCCGTCCAAATCAGATCTCGGTGCCCAATCCGGCCGGGACGATCACCGCTGAACTACTTGATGCACTGCTTGAGGCCTTGGCAGGGGATGCGGTGACCACAATTGACGTCGAAGGTGAAGAGGACTTGGCAACGGTCCCAGCAGTGCTTGCAGCGACGCCCTCGACAACAGTTGTTTATGGACAGCCGGATGCTGGGATGGTTGCTATCCAGGTGCAGTCCGAGAATCAAGGCAAGTTTCGCGATCTACTTGATTTGTTAGAAGGCGACCACGAGCGCGTCAAAGCACGGCTTAATAAAAGGTGAGCGCATGCCTCCGTCGTTGGGCGGAGGCGGTCAATTGTCGCACTGACTTCTCTCATCGGAATGCAAGGGGGGATACCCACCTCCAGGCCGTGGTAGCTTACGACGGAAGTTGCAGGATTTGACTGCCGCCAACACAGCGCGTTCTTGATGTGATTCGACAGACGCTATCACGATAAGCAACAGCAACACAGAGCAATCAGCTCACAAAGACCGATAGGAATTAATCCCGGACGGAGCGATACGCAGGTGATGCGTACAGACGACCCCACCACCGGAGTCACAGTCGCCGGGGGGCAATTCGCGTCGATTGTCTTTGTTCTAGCCGTCGGAACATTTGCTGCGATGCTCTATTATCTTGAGGCGGTCGCCTGGCAGGCACTTGGCGGGGCTGTTGGTGTGGTGGCGGCAGTTCGACTCGGGATCGCGGTCGCGCCACCACAGTATCGGTCCTCAGTCCGGGCAGCAGCATTGTTTACCGCCGGAGCGATTGCACTGTGGGCAGTCTTTGATCTGCAGCCACCGATGGTGTTATATGCAAGTGTCTCACTCGGAGTGTTACTTGGCCTGGCGGTGGTCTGGGGAGGCAGCCACGTGGTCGGACGGTAGCCGGATTCGGTCGTTCGAAATCCTTTTAGCCCGTTTGGGGCCAATTTTAGCCAACGAACCATGGAAATTGAGATCATCGAAGAGGACGAGAATCCGATGTTACATCGGACCGACGTCCGCTTCCGCGTCCAGCATGATGAAGCAACGCCCGAACGCCTGTCAGTACGAGACAGTCTGGCAGCCAAACTCAACAAGGACGCCGGTGAGGTTGTGGTCCGAAAGCTTGATACGAAATTTGGCATGCGGGAAACAATCGGCGATGCAAAGGTCTACGCCACGCCTGAGCATGCCCGCGAGATTGAGCAGGAATATATGCTTGACCGGAACAAAATCGGAGGCGAGGAAGCATGACCCGACACGAACTGTATCAGGATGATGGTACCGTTGATCGGGAGCCATGTCCCCGGTGTGAAGACTCGTATCTCGCCACCCATGATGACCGTCGCCACTGCGGTCAGTGTGGGTACACCGAGTGGCTGTAACTGCGGGAATGCGTATTCTCGGTATCGAAGGTACCGCTTGGGCCGCCAGTGCGGCAGTCTTTGATACAGACCGCGATACAATTGCCATCGAGACAGATGCATACGTGCCCGAAACGGGGGGTATTGATCCCGGTGAGGCGGCCGATCACATGGCCGATGCGATCCCAGCGGTTATCGAAACCGCCCTTGCAACCGCTCGGGAATGGGCAGACGAGGGGCCGGCAGTTGATGCGGTGGCCTTTTCTCGTGGGCCTGGATTGGGGCCATGTCTTCGGATTGTGGGGACAGCCGCCCGGGCATTAGCCGGATCGCTGTCGGTCCCGCTGGTTGGGGTCAACCACATGATTGCCCATTTGGAGATTGGCCGATACCAGTCAGGCTTTGACTCGCCGGTCTGTCTAAACGCAAGCGGTGCCAATGCGCATATTCTCGGCTTTCACAACGGTCGGTACCGGATATTCGGCGAGACAATGGACACCGGGGTTGGGAATGCGCTGGATAAGTTTGCGCGTCATATTGGATGGTCACACCCCGGAGGACCAAAGATCGAACAAGCAGCTGCCGACGGGGAATATTATTCAGTACCGTATGTCGTCAAGGGCATGGACTTTTCTTTTGCCGGGATCTCAACGGCCGCACAGGAGGCGGTTGATAACGGCGAGCCGGTGGCAAATGTCTGCAAGGGCCTGCAGGAGACGGTCTTCGCCATGCTCACCGAAGTTAGTGAACGGGCACTGTCAGTCACTGGAGCCGATGAGTTGGTCCTTGGCGGGGGAGTTGGACAGAACGACCGACTGCGTGAGATGCTTGCGACGATGTGTGATCAACGTGGGGCCGAGTTCTACGCACCGGAGCCACGATTTCTCCGTGATAACGCCGGCATGATCGCTGTGGTGGGCGCACGGATGTATGCGGCTGGGCAGACCCTCGCAATTGCAGACTCCGCTGTTGATCCAACCTATCGGCCCGATGAGGTGGCGGTCTCCTGGCGTCAGGATGAATCTGTCAGCGGTGCTGGAACGACAATTGAGACCGGATCAGTCCAAGGAGCCGAGGCATCAGTGACCCGCATCGGTGAGCGCGTACGCAAGGTGCGACAGCCAAAGACATACCGCCATTCGGAACTCGATCAGCGCCTACGACATGAGCGAACAGCAATGGAAGCCCGGTTGACGAGTCTCGCTCGACAGGCTGGAGTCCCAACGCCTGTTGTGCGAGCAGTCGATCCGGAAGATGCGACACTTGAACTGGAGTACATCGACGGAGAGGACCTCCGGACAGCACTGACCGATGAGCATGTCCAGACCGTTGGCGAGCACCTGGCTCGCCTCCACGCCACTGGAATTGTTCATGGCGATCCAACAACCCGGAATGTGCGAGTTGGAGACACGATGGTGTATCTCCTTGATTTTGGCCTGGGCTATCACAGCGATCATCCGGAAGATTTCGCCATGGATCTTCATATCTTCGGTCAGTCAGCCGCCGGGACGGCCACAGCCCCCGAGCAGATTCGACAGACGCTCATTAATGGCTATCAGACAGAGGGAGCGACACAGGCACTTGACGTGGCAGCGGTCCTGAATCGGCTTGAGGATATCGAGGGCCGTGGCCGGTATCAGTAATAGAGACATGGACTGTTAGCAAGCTCATATAAGATACAGAATGGGAAAGACACAATACCGGCTATGCTG
>JBEQBL010000156.1:0-4834 GCA_041639835.1 Salinarchaeum sp. | reverse complement strand
CTTGGTGTTGCCGGCGCCCTTGGAAGTGCTGTCTGGCAACTCTGGACCGGACAGGGGGTACCAACTGAACCCCTGTTGGCTGGCCAGTTGGTCGTTGACATGACCAGCCTACTGTTTACCGTTGTCATCACGAGTGCAACACTGCTTGTTGTTCTCGGGGCGTTTGATTATCTTGCCCGGAGTGCGCATCCAGCGGAGTTTTACTCACTTGTCCTTCTGGCAGCTGCCGGGATGGTCACACTTGCCTCGGCGAACAGTCTGCTTACCGCCTTTATCGCATTTGAACTGACGAGTCTTCCCTCGTATGTGCTGGTGGCCTATCACAAATCCGATTCCAATGGCGTCGAGGCTGGAATGAAATATTTCCTTATCGGTGCGGTGTCCTCGGCGATTCTGGTCTATGGAATGAGCCTGATCTACGTTGTCACCGGCGAACTCACCTTTGCGGCCGTCGCCACGAGTGTGGCTGCGGTTGATAACGTTGCTGTCCTTGGCGTTGGTGTTGTGATGATGATCGCCGGCTTTAGTTTCAAACTGGCTGCTGTGCCGTTTCACTTCTGGGCCCCGGATGCATACGGCAGTGCCCCAGCGCCGGTGAGTGGCTTTTTATCATCGGCCTCGAAGGCAGCTGGCTTTGTGATTGTCTTCCGGGTCTTCTATGAAGCCTTCCCAATCAATGCTCTCCCAGTGGTCGATTGGGTGCCGGTATTTGGGGCCCTGGCTGTCGTGACAATGTTGCTTGGCAACTTTGCGGCAGTCGTCCAGTCGGATATTAAACGGCTGCTTGCCTATTCCTCAATCGGGCATGCAGGATACGTACTGATTGCCCTTGCAGCCGTTTCAACGACTGCTGCGGAAAATGATCTTGTTGTGGCCGCCGGCATTCTTCATCTATTCGTCTATGGCTTTATGAACACCGGTGCCTTCCTGTTTGTCGCCATGGGCGAGTACTGGGATCTTGGAGACCGCATTGAGGATTACGCTGGCCTCTGGCGTGAAGCGCCGATTGCTTGTACGGCGATGACCATCTTGCTGTTTAATCTCGCCGGGTTGCCACTCGGTGGTGGCTTCTGGAGCAAGTTTGTGCTTTTCGCTGGGGCTGTTCAGACCGGGTTCTGGTGGCTCGCTGCTGTCGGTGCCCTTGCCAGTGCCGTATCGCTGTATTACTACGCCCGTCTCATCAAGACAATGTGGATTGACGAACCATCACGTCCAATTACGCTTGATGGACGACCAACGGGACTGTATACAGCCCTCATCGGAGCAACTCTTGTGACACTGGTGCTTATTGTTGGCTACGGTGTTGTGGCCGAGATGGCCCTTGAGGCCGCTTCCGGATTGCTTGAGTGAGGCTGTCGGGCCCACCTGTTTGTCTCTCATGTCAACAACCTCGGGGTCAAGCCCTGATATTCTGTGAATCTCTCTTGGCCACCGATGACGGTGGGTTTTTGAATCGAGACCGGTCAATATTGATAGAGACGATGTCGCAACGGGTGCTGCTCGGCTGGGGGCCAATCGCGCCGGGACTTACGAGACGCGACGGAGCTCCGACACACGCCGTGATTGCGTCTGATACACGTGTTGAGCAGGCCATTGAACACGGGTTTCAGGTTGAACACGCTGATCCGACAGACCCAGCTGCGCTTCGGGAACTTTCGGTCTCTGTTGGCGGGGCGATTATTGCTGAGGCCGACCCCGAGCGGACCTTAGCGATTGCTGAGGCCGCGGATAGTGTCTTTGACTCCGTGCCGATCATTGCATATACGACGCAGCAGACGCTTGATCCGGCATACAAGCAAGCCTTAGAGGCGGTCACAGCCGATATTGTTCAGTTTCAACCGAGTATCGCTGACTGGATTGACCAGCGACTGCTCGATACGGAAGGTCATCGCGCCGCCCTTCTTCGCCGTATCATCACCCAGATCAACGGTGAGCTCGCGGTAGTCACGCATGATAATCCCGATCCTGATGCCCTTGCCAGTGCAACGGCACTGGTTGATATTGCCAGGGGACTTGGCTGTCCGGCCTCGGTGTATTACTTTGGGAATATCAATCATCAAGAAAACCGTGCGATGGTTAATCTACTTGATCTGGAGTTAACCAAACTTGAGTCATCGGGGCCCTTGGCCGATGTTGGTGGTATTGCGCTGGTTGACCACGGACGTCCAGGCGTCAACGACGGACTTCCGGAGTCAACGACCGTTGATATCGTCATTGACCACCACCCGCCACGAGGGCTTGTTGACGGCGCGTTTGTCGATTTGCATAGTGATGTTGGTGCCACGAGCACACTGCTGGCTCGTTATCTCGACCGGCTTGACGTGCCGTTGCGCCCGTTGACGGCGACAGCACTGCTCTATGGCATTCAGGTTGACACGGACCACTTTGTTCGAGGGGCAACCGAACGCGATTTTAATGCGGCATCGTTGCTGTTACCACAGGTTGACTGGGATTTACTTGAGCAGATTGAATCCCCGACGATCAGTTCGGAGACCTTTGAGACAATTGCCCGAGCAATCGATAACCGAACCGAGTACGGTCCCGTTATCACATCATGTGTCGGGGAGCTTACCGACCGTGATGCCCTTGCCCAGGCAGCAGATCGGTTGCTCAACTTAGAGGGGACCACGACAACACTTGTGTTCGGGATACAAGATGGCGTTGTCTACTGTTCTGGCCGTGCCCGAGGCTCCGACATTGACTTAGGAGAAACACTCCGTCTGGCATTTGACCATATCGGTAGTGCCGGTGGGCACGACAACATGGCTGGTGCTCAAATCCCCGTTGGGATGCTTGTTACTGATAATGAGCCTGATCAGGCCGAAATTATTGCGCGGGTTATTACGGCGGAGTTTCTGGACACACTTAAACGTGCCACCAGTATTGACGATCAGTTTGACCCGGACCGACTGGCCTTTTGTTCACCGATGTCCACAACCGAGGAGTGAACCATTATCACGCATCCCGGCGGGCAGAAAGGTTTTCGCCCGCAGTGCTCAAGTGTACAGCTATGCCCCCAGAGGATCCATCCGATGCTGATCCCGGAGGTGCGCCTCCACTTTCCGATGATCGTGACGAACAGCAAGACACGCCTCGCGTTCGGGAGTATATGACAAAGGATGTTGAATCCCTCTCCCCCGATGCGACCGTCGGCGATGCTGCGGAGATGATTGCTGATCCGGACGGTCACTCCGGATATCCAGTCTGTGACCGGCGACAGGTTGAGGGATTTGTCGCGGCCGCAGACCTGCTTTTAGCCGATGAAAAGGCACCGGTCTTTACTGTTATGGAAACTGATATGCTGGTTGCTCATCCCGAGATGAAAGTCGATGATGCTGCCCGTGTGATCCTGCGCTCGGGCTACCAGCGACTGCCGGTCGTTGATGATGCCGGTAACCTTGCAGGAATCATTTCGAATACCGATGTCATCCGAAGTCAGATCGAACGGGCAACGCCTGGTAAAGTACAGACGCTTCGGCAAACCCTTGAGAACATTCATAACGTTGCTGTGTCCGAGGAACGACGGGAAGTCAATCTAGAGGCGCTGACGCCGACCCAGAACAAGGTCTACGCCGATGAGCTTGAAGGGCGACAGTATGAGCTCAAACGTGGACTGGCTGAGCCACTAATTGTGATTGACAATGCCGGGACACTGTATCTTGCCGACGGTCATCACCGCGTACTTGCAGCCGACCGTGCCGGTATCGAAACAATGGATGCCTATGTAATTGTTCTTAACGAGCCGGTTGCACTGGGCATGAAACGTTTAGCCGATTCTGAGGAACTCGAGAGTCTTGCGGATATTGAGGTAATTGATTACGCCCGACATCCGCTCGTTGAGACAACCCGTCGGCTCCAGTGACGACTCCACATTGACGTGATTTCCCCCTGAGCGAAATACCGAAATGTGTGCCACAGTAACAACTAACACATGACACTAGTTGAGACACTCAGAGATTCCCCTCACGATGTTGCTAGGATTATCGATCATACAAACGTTGACCCGACGGCAACGGTCGCTGAGATCGACGCGCTCTGTCAGGAGGTCGTTGATCATGGCTTTCGCTCGGCCGTCGTGGTTCCATACCATACCGCCCGTGTTGCTGATCACATCGGCGATCAGGCAAATGTCGTTCCGGTTGTTGGCTTTCCATATGGCCTACAGACAACAGCCGCTAAACAGGCTGAACTCGACGCGGTCCTGACATATGCTGATGAGATCGACATGGTGATCAATCGAACAGCATTTGCAAATCAAGACTATGATGCTGTCGTTGCGGATATCGCCGCGATTACTGACTATATCGGCGACCGCCCACTGAAGTGTATTATCGAGGCGCCGGATCTTACCACCGAGGAAATCGCCACCGCTGCACAACTTGTCGAAGAGGGCGGCGCTGCGTATGTAAAAACAGCAGTCGGGTATGAGGGACCAACAGACCCAGCGACCGTCCGTACGATCCGCGATGCGGTTAGTGATGACATGCGGATCAAAGCCTCCGGCGGTATCGGGACGTTTGAGGAGGCACTTGCGATGGTCGATGCTGGGGCATCCCGTATCGGTGCCTCAAGTGGTGTAGCGATCCTTGAGTCGATCGCTACTTAATTTCGCCGACGCTCCCTTCCGGTTCCCGCTCCTCAAATATCTGACAATCAAACAGTACCACCGGCACATCATCTTGTTGCCACGCTCCTGGCGGTAAGTTGGCCTTGCGGCAAGTCCGATCGAGATATTCCCGAGGGCTCCAATGCTGGTTAACTGGAACCGTTGGATACAGCCAGCCGTCCGGATCGTCAGCCAGTGCAACACCATGCGTACCAAGGTCAAGGGCCT
>JBEQBL010000155.1:0-4844 GCA_041639835.1 Salinarchaeum sp. | reverse complement strand
CTCTCCTGTAACTACTCTTCGCGGATCATTGATCCTATTCAATCCCGATGTGCGGTGTTTCGATTTTCGCCACTGTCGGATGAGGCTATTATCGAACAGGCTCGCCGTGTGGCCGATGCGGAGGGGCTTGCGGTGACCGACGATGGATTTGATGCTGTTGCCTATGTTGCCGACGGTGATATGCGACGAGCAATCAACGCCTTACAAGCCGCGGCGGTCTCAGACCCACCAATTGATGAGGCGGCCGTTTACGCGATCACCTCGACAGCACGCCCTGAGGAGGTTATTGATATGGCACAGGCCGCCATCGATGGTGACTTTATGTCTGCTCGCAGCCAACTAGAGTCACTGCTTGTTGACCGTGGGATTGCCGGTGGAGATGTACTTGATCAACTGCACCGGTCGGTCTGGGACTTGAATGTTGATGATCAAACGGCTGTTCGGTTGATGGATCGTATCGGTGAGGCTGAGTACCGGATTGTTGAGGGAGCCGATGAACGCATTCAGCTAGAGGCAATGCTTGCTTCGTTAGCTCTCGACTAACTGATATTATATTTGATATTTTGATTAATTCGAACAACCAATAATTGAAATTTTCCCTCGTTTGTTTTACCGAAGCTTTCTTTAACCGCCAGGACATTTGACACTGTCAGTCTCAGGTCCCGATGCCGTCTTTGATTGCCCTGTTTATATCTACACGCTCTATCAGCGGTAATAGTGGGTGTGGATCCGAGCAGTATATATGTGTCCAGTAGTGTAGTAAATATACACAACTATGACCCGCCTATCCCGATCCAACCCGTCCTCTGATCACTCCGGGGCGGCTGTTTGTCCCATAACTGTCCGTCATCGTTCGGTCACAGCGCCGGGGGTGGTCGTATGATTAGCGCACTCACGGATGCAATTTCCGCGCGTCAGTTAGGGATTGCTGGCGCCTTAGCGCTTGTCCTCCTGCTCCCGGTTGTCCTCTTTGTTGGTGGCGCCAGCGCACAGGCCGTCGGTGGGAATCCTGATCTTGAAGCCTACGTTGGGGATCCCACAATCGACCGTGGGTCTGAGGCAACGCTGAATATCCAAGTCGCCAATGATGCAAAAGCCGACTTTGGTTCACTTGAATCACGTGATCGAGTAACAATGGCTCGCAACGTCATTGTTGATGTTGAAGCCCCAGATGATGCGCCATTTACCATTGAGACGGAACGACACTCGATTGGATCGGTGAGTGAAAGCCAGCCTGCACAGGTGCCGATTAGAATTACCGTTCCTGAAGGCGCCGATCCAGGACGGTATGAACTTGATGTGGAGATGAAATACAGTTACACCGATAGTCTCTATGTTCGCGGTGAGGTCGAAAACGAAGCCACCCGTCGGACCACCGATACGGTTATTGCCGAGGTGGATGACTCACCGCAGTTCAAACTCAATACGGTTGATGACAGCGATGTTCGAATCGGTGAAACCGGCACCTTCCGTGCTGAGGTAACAAATATTGGTGCTGAACCTGCTTCCGGGGTAAGTGTGATGCTTGAATCCAACAGTCCAGCCCTCCAGTTCAACACGGCGAATGCCGATGTCGCTCGAGCAGGCGACTTAGCCCCTGGTGAAAGTACACTCGTCACCTACCGGTTGCCAATTCCCGACGGTGCTCCGGTTCGTACCTATGAACTTGATGGCACGGTCGAGTTTACCGACCCGGACGGCATCCGCATGACCGATACGGATCCCACACTTGGACTTGAGGTTGGCTCAAACCGCGATGATTTCCTTGTTGAAGCTGTTGATACAACCGTTGCCTCCGGTGATTCCCGGCTTATTGAAGTTGAAGTCACCAACAACAAACAGGAGCAGGTGACCAACGTGGAAGCAAAACTCTCTGCCAGTGACCCGCTTGACAGTGAGGACGATGAAGGCTACATTGGAACCCTTGGACCGGGCGAGTCTGCAACAATGCTCTTTGAACTGTCGGCAACGGACCAAGCCGTCGAGAAAACCTACGCTGCGTCAATCGACATCCGGTATGACGATAGCGAAGGGCGGTCCAAGCTTACTGATACGTATAAAATCCCAGTTGACGTGACCGAAAGTAGCGGATCCGGACTCTTTGGATGGCTTCTGCCCGGTGCTGTTGGTCTTACAGCACTTGGAGCAGCTGGTACTGTCGCCTATCGGGTTCGGTCGTGATCGCCGTTATACGGTCGGTGTGGCAATCGTACGCTTCCCATCTGTGTCCATCTAATCCATGTCTGATCAACTGATCCCAATTCGCGACGGGCTTGAACGCGTTGGCCGATTTTCGGCCGAGCACCGACAAGCCGTCTTTACTGCTGTTGTTATCCTGCTTGTTCTCGCCGGGACACTGGCTGCCTTGAACGTCCAGATGAGCCTGGGGATGGAACTGTACATTGAAGAAAGCTCTCAGGTCAACCAAAATTGGCAGGAGATTCAGTCTGACGAGGAGTTTGACGCTGGGAATGCCGTCTTTGTCATGGCCGAGACCGAACACCTCCATGACCCGGAAACCATTCGTGCCATCGATCGGCTTGATCAGCAGTATACTGATGCTGATGAGTTTACCTCGGTGATGAGTTTAGCCGACATTGTCAGGGCGGGTAACGGTGGCGAACTGCCACAGACCAAACAGGGAGTTGAGCAGGCACTTCATCGCGTCCAAGCCTCCAGTGATAGTGCAGACAAGCTGGTCACCAACCTCAATCCGGATCCACAGACGGCGATGATCATTGCTACGTACGGTGAAATCGATGTCCCGGATTCCGAGGACCAGTACTTTGGATTCCTGCCTGGTACCGAAGGCGGTGTGGCTACCAATACGGTCATCGATGAGACCGATTCGGCCTGGGTGCCGCCGCATATGGATCTTACCATCACCGGATCTCCGGTCTTTGAAAACGCCGCCTTCGGACTCATGTTACCCGAGATGATCACGCTCTTTGCTATTGCGTTTGCGATCATCTTTACCGTTGTTTTCATTGTCATGCGTGGCCGATTGGAAAGCAACTGGAAGGTCTTTCTCCCGGTTGGGACGGCCCTTATTGCGCTGTTTTATATGATGGGTATGATGGGGGTTGTCGGCTTCCAGTTCAACGCGATTATGCTGGGAGTTCTGCCAATTGCCCTTGGACTAGGCATTGACTTTAGTCTCCAGTTGCACACCCGGTATGTCGAGGAGCGACGCAACGGCAAGGCGCCAGTTGACGCTGCCGGAGACGCTGCCCGCACAACCGGGAACACCCTCTTGCTTGCGATGGCAACGACCTCTATCGGTCTTGGGGCGTTACTCGTCTCCGATGTGCCACCAACTCGACAGCTTGGCGCCACGGCTGCCTTTGGTGTGGTTGCTGCAACGACGCTATCGCTGACATTACTCATCGCCTTACTCGTACACTTCGATGATGGCGGGTATTCATCACAGTCCGGTGATAATAGCGATGGTAGTGATTCCGAGCCCCTCTTTGAACGCAGTGTGGGCGCCGGTGCATCGGCGATTGCGGCTGCTCCCTTACTTGTGCTGTTGTTGATGGCTGCTGCAATCGGTGGTGGAGCGGTCACCTACTCCGAGGTGCCAACCACCCAGGAGATGCTTGATTACTGGCCCGATATTCAGGAACGCGAGGATCTTGAGGATCTCGAGGATGCTGCCGCAAGTCCCAATGTCATGTATGTCGTTGTCGAGGGGCAGGACACATACTCACCAGAGACCTTCAAACGGGTGTCTGAGTTTGAAACGGCGATTGAGGAGCATTCAGATGTCAATGCAGCCATGAGTGCCGCTACCGCCGTCAAAATGACCAACGGCGGCGAGATCCCTGAGGATCGCTCACAACTTATGGCTAGTTTGGCCTCTGCTGAGGGTGGGCTCATGCCCCTTGGTGAGCGCTTTGCCACGCCGAATAAGATGATGATTCAACTGTATGTCGATGATATTGAGGGCAAAGAGGTTCGCCATCTCATTGATGACACAAAAGCCGAGGCTGACTGGCAGTTCTCAACCGAAGAGACCTCAGTTACTGGGAAACCGGTCATCAACCGGAACGTCATCGAAAATGTGACCTCCGGCCGGGATCCGATGACGATCCTGAGCTTTAGTATGGCGCTGTTGTTCCTGACAATCGCCCTGCGTTCAATCCGTGAGTCAACGCTGCTGATTGTCAGTGTTGCCGTCAGTGCTGTAATGTTGATCTCAATGACAATGTATCTCCTCAATATTCCATGGAACCCATTGACAGTTGCTACCGGGTCGATCGCCTTAGGGGCCGGTATCACCTATGGAATCCACGTCCATGAACGATTTAAGGAGGAACTTTACGCCCGCGGTGCCCCACCAGCAGAGGCGATTCGTGAGGCCATGGTTAAAAAGTCCCGTCCGGTGGTCGGCTCCGGAATGACCACTCTCTTTGGGTTCGGTGTGTTGTCTATCTCCGATTTCCCTGTGTTGGCAAACTTTGGTGTTGCGGTAGCCCTTGCAATGGGATTTGCCCTATTTACCGCCTTTTTGTTCCTGCCGGCAGCCGCTATGGCACTGGCTCGGTACACACACACCTACGACCGGGCGTGAACTACCCCTGCCTACTCGCCGCCTTCGGCGGCTCCTTGAGGCAAGGGCTTCCTGCTTCCACGACGCGCTTTGCAGGAACAACCGCAGTTCCCGTAGGGAGCGCAGTCTCCACAGGCGTTAACGAGATCAAAGATCTCGTTCGCACATCAGATTCGCTCCGCGATTCTGAGGACGTTGATTCGGAGTGTCCCACTCCTAGTTTCGAGAGGCCGCGAGAAAGAACGTTCCACGCCGCGTTTGCGTCTCTGTCCGCCTCGAAGCCACAGGCAGG
>JBEQBL010000154.1:0-4845 GCA_041639835.1 Salinarchaeum sp. | reverse complement strand
GGAATTTGATCTTGAACAGAAGGCCGATCGGCTGTGCCATACGCTGAGTGGTGGCGAGAAAAAACGGGTCTCGCTGGCAGGGGTGTTGGCAATGGAGCCCGCGTATCTGCTGCTTGATGAGCCAACGGCCAATCTCGATGGTGAAGGTTGTCAGACGATTGTGCGGTTCGTTCAAGCCTTAACGGATAATGGGGTGACCCCAATTATCGCTACTCATGACGTTGGATTTGGACTGACAGTCGCGGATACGGTAGTTGTGCTTGATGATGGGGCCCTTGTCTATCGTGGGGAGACACTGTCCCGGCAACTGGCTGACCAGCACAATCTTCGTCAGTTTGTCTTTGAAGACTGGCCACCAACGGACCCGTGACGTGGATTTCTCCGCTGGATCCGCTATGACTCGGAGAGTCCGGCGTCAGACTTGATCTGGGTAACCTTGCGAGTGTTGCGAATACAGTCTCCATCGTTGTAAACCCGCTGACCAACATCGAGATAGGTTGCGATATCATCAAGCGCTGTTGCAATCGTTGCTCTGTCAGCAACGCCCGTATCATCAATTGAGTAGCCACGGGAGTAGGTTTCATCAACGAACGAGTCCATCTTCTGGCGGAGTTTAAACAGCGCCTCGGTTTCATGCGGAAGGGCTCCGGCTCCCTCACACGGGACCGTCCGGGGTGCTGTTTCGTTGTTGATTAGCGTATATGCTTGTTTGAGATGCACCGCACTCCGGATCGACAGATCAACCGCCGCGACCCGTTCAG
The DNA here is from genome assembly GCA_041639835.1 of Salinarchaeum sp. Taxonomy (GTDB): domain Archaea; phylum Halobacteriota; class Halobacteria; order Halobacteriales; family Salinarchaeaceae; genus CAZFMU01. The sequence goes on along the minus strand of JBEQBL010000154.1, from coordinate 4,084 downwards.
CTGGGGATGGCCCAAGCGCCTGGGTCGCCGTCTCCAACAACTGCTCAGCGGCATCAAGATGATGGGCGATTTCAGACACAAACGAATGGTCAGCCGGGCGATGTAAATAGCTGCTGTATTGAGCTATATATACACGACTGCAGGAGTCGACCGGCACCGTTGTCGAATTGGATTCCCCGGGGGTCATAAGCGACACAGGTGGGAAGATGAAGACACCATGTGGCTGAGTAGCTAACAGGAGCACACTTCAGTATCCAGGGATAACACGCCGGTAATGTCGAAGTTCTGGACTCAGCGAATGATCTTTGCGACTAGTGCGTTGTTTTTGTTCTCGACCATCATCGTAACTCCGGTGGTCGCCGTCCGGATTACAAACGCCGAGATGCCGGCGGTACAGTTTGCAGTATTGATGGCCATTGCCATTGGCGCCTCAATTGGCATTGCAGCACTCGGGAAGGTTGCATACTTGCGTCTTGCTAAGTGAGCGGCTCCGGCAGCAAGTGAAAGACAGGCTATCCTTTTGTGTCCACACAGACAGCAACCACCCCACATGGCCTCAAAGCAGACCGCCGCTGATCGGAAAGCGAGGCAGGGGTCCACCCACTTAGGGAACGGCAGTACTCAATCCTGCTGAGTGGGTGCACGGACGACCAACACGGACAGATCCGAGTAGGGGGTTGCCCCAGGGTCGTCACCACCGGCTGTCTCCGCAATTGTATCAAGACGTCCCTGGGTAAGCTGTTCATCGTCGTGAGTCAACCGCTCACAAACCAGCGCTGACAGCCCTGGGTCGGCGCCAGCGTCGAGTAACTCAGCAGCAATATCTCCGGGCATCCAGTCATATGGACGGGGGATCACAATGAGATGCCGGGAGCCAACATCCGATCGAAGACGAGCAAGGGCATCGGTAATGTCCCCGCTTTTGTGTAAGGTGACAAATGTCGTTGCCTCAAGTGGGGTGCGGGCTCGACTAGCAGCAACTTGAACCGATGAGATGCCGGGGATTACACGTACTGGTTGGTCAACAGCTTGCTCAACCTTACCAAGGAACTGATAGCCGGAATGGTTTGGATCGCCCATGAGCACAGCCGTTCCACTGGCTCCATCGGCAACTCGTGTGGCAAACTGCTCTAACACCGCCGCCTCATCCCGGTAGCCACAACTGAGAAGTTCCCCGTTCGCAACGTGTTGAATTCGGTCAATGACAGCAGTAAATCCAACGACGACATCGGCCTGTGCGATTGCGTCTTTGCCGCGTGGAGTCAGGTATGCTGGCGTTCCTGGACCGATACCAACGGCATAGACCGGCTGATCAACGGACTGAGACTCTGGGGCTGCGGCAGCAACGATCGCTGGGTCCGGACCTGCATCCAGATCAAATGATGCACGATCGTCGGTCATACGGTATCTTCCTCACGGTCGGTTGCAACATGGATCAGTTCATTTGCCAGTGCCGCAGCAAGTCCACTACCCCCTCGTCGACCAACGTTGGTGATCGTTGGGACCCCATATTCAGTGCCGACAGCACGAAGCCGACGGCGACTTTTCGCAGCACTCACAAAGCCCACTGGTGTGGCGACGACCACGGCCGGGCGGGTGCCAGCCTCGATACAATCGGCCAGTGTCAGTGCTGCCGTTGGAGCATTCCCAATGACTGCCACAGCACCATCGTACAACCCCGCCCGGTCACACTCCAGGACGCCAGCAGCAGTCCGCGTCATCCCTGTTTCCTCTGCCAGTCCGGCATCATGGGTGAGGGCAATATGCACTGGACAGGTATGGCCACGGTCAGTTATCCCGGCTTCAACCATGGTGATATCGGCCACAATTGGCTGGCCGTCAGCAATCGCCGTGGCACCAGCACGGACAGCACTGTCGCCGGTCGAAGCATCCGTGTTGGCTGCTCTCCCGGTAAATCGGATGAGGTGTTGAAACTCAGGATCGCCGGTTGCGTGTACCGCCTTTTGCCGGATCCGATCGGCAAGTGTCTCGCCGGGGACAAGCTCCCGGACGCGGTCCATACTTTTCGTTGCGATATCAATTGCATCCGCTGTTGTGGCCCCCAGGTCAGCATACTCCTCCGGCGTCTCCGGGGGGGAATCATCTGCTGTCATTGTGTTTCGGTATCGGATTGGCTCTGTCTGGTTTCAACGGCGCCGTCAGCCGATAGCGCAATATCCCGAAGGCGGTCGGCAGTCTCCTGATCGGCTGTCCAGAGCCCCCGGTCAATCGCTTCTAGGAGCGTTTCGGCAATCGATGCAAGTGCCCATGGATTGACCTCCTCAAGCCATGCCTGTCGTTGGTCATCAAAGGCATATCGGTCGGCAATATCCGCCCAGAGCTGATCAGACAATACATCGGTCGTTGCATCCCAGCCAAGGGCGATTTCAACCGTCGACGCTAAGTCGCCAGCGCCTTTGTATCCATGCTCGGTCATTGAATCCAGCCAGTCAGGATTCAACACCCGAGCCCGGAGTGTCTTACGTACCCGTTTGTCGGTGGTGGTCACCGTCAACTGTGATGGTGTTGCTGAGTCACAGACATATGAGGCAGGCGTGCTTCCAGCTTGGTCGGCGACAGCGGCGGTAAGTCCACCATGAAACGCATACCAGTCACCGGAGTCAAACTCATCCTGTTCCATTGTATCCTCAAGTTTGACCGTAGCATCAATCGATCCCAGTCGCCGTTTAAACGTCTCCTTGGCTTCAATCACATCGCCGGTATCGGTCATCGCATACCCACCCCACTCAATATAAGCAGTTGCTAAGTCGCTTTGTTCTTCCCAGACACCTTCCTCAATGGCCTTGTTTGTCCCAGCGCCATATCCGCCCGGACGGGTGGTAAACACCCGACGTGTTAGCGCCGCTGTATCAGTGGGGTCGCCATCGGAACATTGGTCACGATCCTCTTGGACATGCTTTTTGAGATAATTATCCGCAGGGGACTCATCAAGCGCCAGCACCGTCTCAACAGCGTCATGAATAATTGTTGCCGCCTGCGGAAACACATCACGAAACAGTCCCGAGACGCGTGTTGTGACATCGATGCGAGGCCGCCCTAATTCAGGAAGGGGAATAGCTTCGACAGTCTCAATCCGACCATTAGCACGCCAGACCGGACGTACCCCAATAAGTGCCAGAATCTGTGCGATTGTCTCGCCGCGGGTTCTCACCGTTGGGGTTCCCCAGGCAATTACTCCAACTTCCTCCGGGTAACATCCGGCCTCCGCATAATGAGTCTGCAGCATGTCCTCAGCCAGTTGTTGGCCAATCTCCCAGGCTGATTGTGCCGGGACTTTGCGTGGATCAAGCGTGTAGAAATTCCGCCCGGATGGCAGGACATCAATCCCACTGCGAGTTGGCGCTCCCGATCCCCCAGGAGGAATATATTCGCCAGCGAGTGCATCAGCAATGTGCGGAAGCTCGGTAGTTGCCTGCTGAATCCGGGGGACAATATCGGTACAGATGGCCTGTATGGTTGTCTGGAGATCTGAGATGGCTTCCGGATCAGCCGTGGCCGTTCCAATGGGAGACAAGGTTGTTGTAAGGGCCGTTGCCGACCGGTCGGCGCCATCAAGTGTGAACTCCCACTCAGCAAGGGTTTCAATAAGCTCACGACTGGCTGCCTGGACGCGGTCAGCCGCCGCAGCGTAGGTCATTCCCAGTTGCTCATCATAGGTGCTTGGCTGGGCATCAATATGATCAGGGTCGATACCAAGCGCACCGGCCACAGCGCGCTGGAGCGATGGAATCCCTGGTTGTGGCAGTCGTGTTAGCGCGATTAGATATTCCACAAGCCGATCGCCGGTTGGCGGAGTCGACAGAGTGTGCAGTCCGTTGCGGATCTGTGTGCGTTTGATATCGGTAAGGTACTGATGTAATGCTGTTACAAGTGTATCTCCATCGACTGTTTCAACGGCCGTCTCAAGGGCTAGCTCCTCGGCAATATCATGTTCAATGACAGCTTCACAGAGTAGTTCACGGAGCTGTTCGGAACGGGCGGCCGTATCCGCCTCCCGATAGCGGTCAGCGAGACGTTCGAGTTCGGCCAGTTCATCATAGGTCCCGGCTGCGGTCATCGGGGG
>JBEQBL010000153.1:0-4866 GCA_041639835.1 Salinarchaeum sp. | reverse complement strand
CGACGGTGCAGCCGCGCCCAGTGACGATTAATCCGGACGAGCAATTACGACAGCATCCCGAATATCAAGGGCGTCAGCGGGCGGCGAGCAGTCATCGCGGTGTTTGAGCGTCCATCGCAGTTCCTCGGCATGAGCTCGACGAACAGTCATAATTTCACGTGCTGTAAGGTCAAGCTGAGGCCCGTGATAGTCCCAATGACCCGCATCAACGTAATATATCCGGGCCAGATCCGTCTCAGCAGCTAGTTCATACTGTCGGTGGTACTGATCACGCCGGGAGCCAAGCCAGTGCTGGACGGAGCGCAGCAGGGCTGGAAGTTGATCGGGCGGGACGCTGCCGGTTACCCCAGTAAGACTAATCACCTGCGGTGTAAACGGCAGCGGCGGCGACTCAGCGGTCATCTTATCCCCCGGCACGAAGCGCTTTCTGATGAAAGTCCGGGACAAGCTGATCCAAAGCGGTGGCTGATCCCCGGAAGGTGATTGACAGTTCCGTCACCGTCAGTGACGGACCGATCTCAACGGTCGATTCGGTGATCGATGCTGACCACTGCTCCCCCTTGACAGTCTGCTCATCGACTTGTTCGCCACCAAGCCGGGTGAGATACCCAATTGCCATTCGACGCGAAATGCCCCGAAACTCCCGAGTGACGGTTGTGGTGCCCCCAGCCACCGGGGGAAAGATTCCAAGTGTATCGCCATCAGTAAGCCGTGTCTTCGCGCCTTGCATATGGGTAACATCACGACCGTTTTTAAGCACACTCAATCCATCCTGAATGGTTCCATCGGCGGTGAGCAGGGTCTCAGCAAGCCCCTCATACGTTGTCTCAAGATCCGCCAGGACAGTCCGAACGGTTGTCGGGGAATCAATCGCCAACTCAATGGTTTTCTGCCCGACCGCCGAGCGAAAGGTGGCAAAGAACCGACACTCAAGTGCCATATGCTATCAGTATGGGAGCCCTCAGAGGGCTAAAGTTACTCGGCGTTTGACCATCGAATCCCATCCTCAACAAGTCGGGCATTTCGTTCACGATCAACAGCAGTGGCAATATCCTCGTACTCGTACAGTTGGCCGATCAGGTCGGCATAGAGATTACGCCAGGCAATGGCATAGATTGGCGACTGTCCCCAGGCTCGGAGCTCAGGAACAAACTCATCGTAGCGGTCTAGACGGGACTCCATGAGTTGAATGGCATCGGTTACATACTCGACCGCATCCTGTTCGGTGGTCGCTGACTCAATGGCGTTGTTGATCCGTCGTTGCCACCCCGCTACGGCTTGTTGCATATCGGCTTCGGTATCGTCACTGCCTGCCGGCAGAGACTCAAGAATCGCCTGTGGGACCGCTAAGTCAACACGTTGCATTGGTATCACAACACTTGCTACAGAAACGAAAAAGCGCTACGTTCAAATAAGATGATGAGACTAGTTATGGCCGAGCGCCGGTGGTCTAGTGGTAGGACATGAGCTTCCCAAGCTCATAGCCCGGGTTCAATTCCCGGTCGGCGCATGTCTCAGGCCCTCTTTTCCGTGAACTTCCTTGGTTCGGGTTACTATCAGCATGAGCGTCACGATATTAGAAGTGACTCGCCGGTCATAGAGTCCGGGTTGTCGATTCCAAGCAGCGACAGAATCGTTGGAGTGAGATCAGCAAGCCGACCTTTATCTTTGACTGCCCGGCCGCCGGATCGATCCATCAGCCCGTCGGTGTCCGGTGCCAGATAAATACACGGCACTGGATTGGTTGTGTGAGCGGTATGTGGCGCCTCGGCCGTACCCATGTCCTCGGCGTTTCCGTGGTCAGCAATAATAAGCACATGACCGTCAATAGCAGAAAGCAGCCGGCCAAGTTGGGTATCGACGGTCTCAACCGCTGTAACCGCCGCATCAAAGTCACCAGTGTGACCGACCATGTCCGGATTGGCGTAGTTAAGCACCATCACTGAGGGGTCGGCATCGGTAATAATCTCAATCGCTGTGTCAGTGACCGCTGGTGCACTCATCGCCGGCTGGTGGTCATAGGTTGGGACATCGGGGCTTGGAATGATTTCACGATGTTCACCCTCGAAGGCCCCCTCACGGCCACCATTAAGGAAATACGTGACATGCGGGTACTTCTCGGATTCGGCAATACGCAACTGGGTCCGGTTATGAGTGGACAGAACAGTTCCGAGCGTTTCCGCCGGGGGATTCGGCGGGAAGGCAACCGGGAATGGGAATGAGTCGTCATACTCGGTCATCGTTACCAGCTCAACTGCTGGAGACTGAACGGACATCGGCCACTCAGGCGCAGTCTGTGTCAGCATCCGAACGAGTTGTCGTGCGCGGTCCGGACGGAAATTGAAAAACACAACCGCATCACCGTCAGTCAGTGCCGGCTGGTCGGTGATGGTCGTTGGTGTGACAAACTCATCCGTTTCATCCCGCTCATACGCAGCCTGCAATGCGGCCGCTGGAGTAGGAGCAGTGTGGGCCGCTTGTCGGTTAACAATTGCCTGATAAGTCTTGTATGTTCGTTCCCAGTTTTTGTCCCGGTCCATGGCATAGTACCGCCCCGAAAGGGTTGCAACGGCGCCGGTCCCAACGGTGTCGATTGTCGTCTGAAGCTCATCGAGCACCGTTGCGGCAGCCTGTGGTGGTGTATCCCGGCCGTCAAGGAATGCGTGAGTGACTGCCTCGATATTATGCTGTCCGGCCAACTGAAGCAGTGCCTCAAGATGGTGATAGTGGGAGTGGACGCCGCCACGGCTGACAAGTCCCATCACATGCAGGCGACCACCAGTCGCTTGCACATGCTCAACGGCTGTGAGCAGGGCGTCATTATCGAAGAAAGCACCACTGTCAATGGCGTCGTTAATACGAGCATACGGCTGAAGGACAACCTGTCCAGCCCCGATTGTAAGATGCCCAACCTCACTGTTTCCCATCTGTCCGGCCGGAAGACCAACAGTACGACCGGACGCGGTGAGTTGTCCTGTCGCCCCCCGTGTCCACAGCCGATCAAAAACAGGAGTCTCAGCAGCCCGGACAGCATTGCGACGGTCATGCTCACCAAGGCCCCAGCCGTCAAGAATCACCAGCGCCACGTCCATACAATCGATTGGGGTAGCAGCGATATCTACCCTTCGACGTGCGACCACAAGATGGTTGATGGAACAACAAGACAGTAGCGTGGGGTCATGCCACGGTACGGATGATGGAAAGACGGAAGTCATCACCACCACTAATAGCGGGTAACCGCGTGTCCACGAGGCTGACACGGGGTGTGATTGATCTCATACCGAGCTATGACACAGACAACACCAGGTGGCGGTCTACGCGATGATATACAACTCGCGTGGCGGGAGCATCGCCGATATGTGTTTGGGGCGACCGCTATCTTTGCCATCGGCATTGCCGCCGGATTAGCACTGGTTGTCGCCGGCGTTGATTTGTTTGCGGCACTAGGACTTGATGATCTCAGTGATGTCCTACCCGAGACATTTACCGTCTGGACGATTCTGCAGAACAATACCCGGGCGTTTGTGCTGATGATCCTTGGGGCAGTTACACTTGGTATCTTGACTATTCTGGCGGTCTTTTTCAACGGGCTTCTGATTGGCTATGTTATTGGGCCAAGTGTGACAGAAACAGGTGTCGCACAGACATTCACGCTGCTGGCCCCACATGGTATTCTTGAGTTGCCCGCGTTATTTGTTGCCGCCGGGGTCGGGTTTCGGTTGGTACATCTTGGAATTAATCGTGTTCTTGGACGCCGTGAGCGGTTTCTCTCACGTCCTGAAGCGATTCGAGTTGGGCTCTTCGTTGCTGTTGGCTGGATCTTACTTGCCATTGCAGCGGTCCTTGAGGTCCACGTGACACCTGCGGTATATGAGGCGCTTTTTGGAATAACTCCAACGGGAGGGAGCTAACACATGCCAATCGCGACCCATGGCTCCGTTGAGCTTTATTATGAGCGTCATGGAGAGGGTCCGCCGGTTGTGTTTGTACCGACGGCCGGATATGGCCCGTGGCAGTGGGCCTGGCAGTATCAAGCCGTTGTAAGTGGCTTTTCACCGATTGTGTACCATGGCCGAGGGACTGGGAACTCCGATGCTCCAGCCGGGCCCTATACCGTTGCGGAGTTGGCTGACGATTTAGAAGCGGTCCTACAGGCAGCCAACGCCCGCAAGGCACATGCGATTGGCTTTGGACTCGGTGGCATGGTCGCCTTAGAGCATGCCCATCGCTATGGACGGGTGCGATCGCTTGTTCTTATTAGCACAACACCGGGCGGTCCCGAAGCAACCCGGCCGACACGCATATCAGCCCTTGGGGCGCCACGTGATGATCGCACGGCACTCACACAGTCATTACAGCAGGCATTGTCGGAGGAGTTTCGACAGAGACACCCAGACGCGATTGAGCAGATCGTCACATGGCGGACCGAAGAGGATGCCAACACTGAAAGCTGGGAGGCTGGGGCAGCAGCATTTCAGCAGTATGAGCGTGACTGGCCATTGTACGAGATGACGCGTCCAACATTAGTTGTCCATGGAACCGCGGATGCGGTGGTCCCACTCGACAATGCTCGGACACTCGCCACCGAGCTCCCGAACGGCCAACTGGTGACATATCCAGAAGCCGGACATCTGGTGACTGTCGAACGATCACGACCGCTTAACGATCGGATTCGCGGCACACTCGAAGATTGCGTCGCCTCCGATTGATTGGTACTCTTCGACAGGTACAGTGAATTAGCTGAATTGAGGCGCTAAGCCCCCTTCCTCAACGACCAGCGCAGTAGGGAGGGGATACAGCGCCGTCACAGAATTGCTTGCACTCTGTTCCATGACTTTATAACGGTGCCAGCCGAAGGCTGGAACC
>JBEQBL010000152.1:0-5002 GCA_041639835.1 Salinarchaeum sp. | reverse complement strand
GTACTGGTACTGCAAACGTATTGAGAATCGCTGCGCCTGCTGTGACCGCCCCAATCTCCGCCGGTCCGACCGTGGCACTGGCCACAATAGCACATATAAGTCCACTGCCAAGCCCAAGTGACCACCCGAAGGATCGACGAAGAACCACGAGTACAAGTGCACTTGTTGTAGATAAATACTTGTTGCAGTATCCTGGCATATAGGTATGCACCGGTCTACAATTCGCTGGCTTGGTATTGCCCTACTCATTGGAATCGCTTTTACCGGTATCCTCACGACTCCAGTAGGCGCTGAGGGGTGTACGTACCCGGAGACAACGAGTGATGCGACCGGAACGGAAGTTACTATCACGGACCCGGCGGACCGCGTTGTCGTCTTGGATCCGGCCTCTGCTCAGGTCTTTTGGGAGATTGACGCAGCGGATCATGTTGTTGGGCTCCCAGTTGGCGATGCAACGGCCTATCTTGATGGCGCAGCCAATCGTACCGATATCACTGGAGACAGCATTGAGACAATCCGTGTTGAGCAGATCATTGCGCTTGAGCCTGACCTCGTTGTGGCCCCAAATTACGTTGATGAGACAACCATTACACAGCTTCGCGACAAGGGTATTCCAGTATACCAGCAATCCTCAGCGGACTCCATTGCTGCCATTTATCAGAAAACACGCCAGTACGGGCAGTTCGTCGGGGCCTGTGATGCCGCCAACGAGACCGCCACCGATATGCAGACAACGGTTGAGGCTATTAAGACGGCTACAGCCAATGATGATGCCCCGCGTGTTCTATACTACTTCTTTGGATATTCTGCTGGGAATGGGACCTTCATTGCCGAACTGATTGAGGCTGCTGGCGGTGACAATGTTGCGACAACAGCCGGTATTGATGGCTACCAACAACTTTCCAAGGAGGTCATTGCACGCAGTGAGACGGATCCGGAGTGGATTGTTGCCCCCAGTTCGGCTGCTGTCCCGGTCAACGAGACCCCGTTTAGCTCAACTACTGCCGTTCAGTCCGGCAACGTGCTCATTGTCGATGACAACCTGATAAGTCAAGCTGGCCCGCGCGTCGTTGTTCCTCTTCATGATATGGCCTCCGCCTTCTATCCAAATGCAACGCTGCCGACAGTCTCGTCGTCGGAGCCCTCCAGTTCGACTTCCCCAGACCCATCCCAGCCGCAGCCAGGATTTGGCATTCTTGCTGTCGTGTGTTGCTTATCCATAGCGCTGTTTCTCCACCGTCGTGATTGACCGTCCGGACTGTACGAGTGATACATGACGACTGCCCGGGGCTTGACCCCAAGGTTGTTGACGCTGTGACGGAGCAGGTTGTATCGAGCCGAATCGCTCATTCGGCTTCGACACTATTGATCCCCTATGCCAACACGTTCGGGGGTGATCATTGCCGGTGGCCGATCAACACGATTTGCGGGAGCTGATAAAGCCGTTGCTACCCTTGCTGGGACGCCCATGATCAGACATGTTGTTGATCGCCTTGCAACCATCGTCGATGAGATTGTCATCAACTGCCGACGCGATCAGCAAGAGGCTATCCAGCGTGCCATTGCTGATGTAGCTGTCCCCACGACTATTGCCATTGACACGCAACCTGACGAGGGACCTGTTGCCGGGATGGCGACCGGACTGGCCGCTGCTGATGGAACCTTGGCCACCGTCGTTGCCTGTGATATGCCACGTGTGGTTCCGGAATTTTTAGAAGCGCTATTCGCGATTGCACGTGGTGACCACGTGATCGATCCTCCCTCAACTCCGGATGCCGGTCCAACTCCACCCACAGCGTCGCCTCCGTATGATGCTGTTGTTCCACTTCAGAACGATGGTTGGTATGAGCCCCTGCAGGCTGTTTATCGACCGCAGCCGATGGCCACAGCCTGTGCCGATGCGCTTGATGCCGACCAGCGAAAGGCGCTGGCGCCGCTGTCTCGACTCTCGTGGACACCTGTTGGACAATCCGTGATTGACTGCTATGATGCTGCGCCCGGGTTCACAAGCGTTGATACACGTGCTGACCTGGATCGTATTGCTGAAGCTATAACTACCGAGATGTAAACCGCTGTGCTGACATCCCGACTCGATCTCGGTCACCGACCCGTGCCTGTGTCACGCCGCTGTCTCATCAATTGACCACACCAACAAGCGGCTCTGCTGCTTGCATCTGTGCTAGCACAATCCGTTCGATGCGATCAACTTCCACCAACTCGGCTGCAATCTCCTTGGCAATGCCTCGATCCTCCTCTGTATCAACCATGTTAAGCAGCACAACAACCGTTGCTTCATCCGGAATCCCACTTAGTCCTCCATGCTTGTCACCCACCACTGCCGCCACCGCATGTGGCGTGATTTGATCCCCGACTGTGAGATCCGTCAGTTCAGCTACCCGCTCTGGGCGATGCACAGTCTCATCGGTTAGTGGCGCCCCGACTGCATGCACACTTGCAATGACAAGCACCGTATCGGCACTTGCCGGGATCTGTGGCTCGTGTGTTGCCGGCGCTTTTAATAGCCGCATACGGGCACCATCAGCCTTGACAAGCACTGTCTTGGCCGCCGTGGACCGGGCCAGCGTATCGATAACGGCTGGATCGTAGCCACGGTACCGATCTGCTCGTTCCTGTTCTGGAACGACTCCAAGAGGCCATTGTTCGGTTGTCTCTACAGCTGCTGTTGGGTCCTCGGTGACGGCCACGCGGGCGACGTGATCATCAAAAATTGGAATGCGAACGGTGGCCGTTACAACGGCCTGATCAAGCGTGTTAGCCAGTGTATACAACGTCGTCTTCTTACCACCTGCTCCGACGGCACAGACAACCCCCTCTTCGGCAGCAAGCGTTGTTGGGAGTGACCGTTCTGGTTGATCTACCATTATGTGATCACTCCATTGCGTACTTTTCTTTCTCGACAACCGTGACATCCTCAATTCGGGTGTCCGGGTACTGTCCATCGGTATCCTTCTCTGCCGCCTTGACCATATCCCAGATTACATTGAGCCCGGTTGTGACTCCTTCTAAGGCCTCCATCTCACACCCCGTCTTGCCGGTTGTTTCGACAGTCACGCGCAAAGTGATCTGCGTGGTACCAATATCGAATGATGTTGCTACGTTTGTAATCGGAATTTGATGGCACATCGGCACCGTCTCCCAGGTGTGCTTGACCGCTTGAATCGCTCCGATGCGGGCCGTGGCCAGAACATCCCCTTTCTCAACAGTGTTATTCTCGACTGCATTGATTGTCTCTGGACGCAGATGAATCATCCCCTCGGCAACAGCGCGACGGTTCGTATCTGGCTTTGATCCTACATCAACCATATCAACGGCTCCGTCGTCATCAGTATGCGTTAGCTCGTCGGTCATGCTGTTTCACCTCGTAGTACCTGGGCGATAGCTGCTGGAAGGTCGCTGGCGACAAGTCCATAGCCAGTCTCATCCACAAGTCGATCCCCGGCAGTTCCATTTGTATATGCCGCAATGGCACTCGCCCGTACGGGTGGCTGGACAGCTAGCAATGCGCCTGCAAGTCCTGCCAGTATATCTCCGGTCCCCCCAACGGTCATTCCCGGGTTCCCGGTCCGATTTACCCGTGTCTGATCACCGTCAGTTATGATATCGTATCGTCCCTTCAATAGTAGCGTCACCCCAAGTGTCGTTGCAAAGTTCTCAACAGTTACAGCCCGATTCTGCCAGTCATCCGCTGTCTCTTGTCCCATTGCGGCGAGTTCTCCTCGGTGTGGCGTGCATACCACTGTTGCGTCAGTCGTCACCTCGGGGATCACCCGCAACGGATCCGCGTCAACAACAATCCGACCGTCGGCCACTGAGAGAAACTCCGTCGCCGCCTCGAGACTTGCCTCATCACGCCCCAGTCCTGGGCCAAACACAATACTATCGTGTTCCTTTGCCCATGATTGAAGCTGGTTAATATGCGCTGGAACAATTTGGTCTCCCGGTAGGGGTTTGACAATTAGATTTTCACTATATCCCGCAACACTTGAGGCAACTGATGCCGGACAAGCGACCCGCACGAGGTCGGCCCCACCCCGCAGTGCCGCCTGTGCCGCCAAAGCCGGAGCCCCGGAGTACGGGCCGCCACCAACGACTAATACCTCACCGTGATCACCTTTGTGCGCTGTTGGCTCGCGGTGAAGATGCTGGAGATCACCGGGGCCAACAAACAACTCTGCGGCTTTCGGAATCCCAATATCAGCGACAGTCACCGGAACATCGATTGCTTCAAGTCCGGGCTTGCGGTCATGAAATGTCACAATATGATCGGGTATAACGGCATTTGTGGCCCGGTCGCCGGTATCGGGGTCGACGCCGGATGGCACATCAACTGACAGAACTGTCCCTGAGGCGGCATTAATCATTTCTGCTGCCGTAGCTGCTGGCTCTCTGAGTGCTCCATTGATACCTGTTCCAAGGATTGCATCAACAACGGCTGTTGCCTCTGTGAGTTGGTTTCCAGCGGGTCCATCCACAAAAGCCGTTGAATCCCGAATCTCGCGAATATCATAGTCTCCGGCCGCAAGCGCCTGCCAATTGTTTCGAGCAATGTCGCTTCGAATCTGTTTGGCACGGCCAAGTAGCAGCACGGTCAGTGACCGATCATCGAGAAACCGTGTCGCTGCGAAAGCGTCTCCACCGTTGTTTCCGCGACCAGCAACAATGACAACCGAGTCTCCGGACTCGGTCACGTCTCGAACTGCCTGGGCCACAGCATTGCCGCTTGATTCCATGAGCTGCTGCTGGGAAATTCCAAGAGCCGCAGCGTTTCGATCAATCGCTGTCACCTGATCACTGGTAATCATCGCCTTGCTATTGTACCGACAAGCGTATCAAATCTTGGCGTCGACGGGGCCATATCTAAGATCAGAACAATAGGATGAGTGGCAAGACCCAAGCTACCCGCTAGCAATTGGCGCTGGAAAAGGCCGAATCCCATTGTGGTCGGTCGACAGCGCTACCGATCTTTCTGTGACGTACAGTT
>JBEQBL010000151.1:0-5007 GCA_041639835.1 Salinarchaeum sp. | reverse complement strand
TGTGGAATTCCTCGTTTGTGTTTTCGATAGCGCCCGTAGAGAAACGCTGAGTGAACCTGAATATCAACCGTGTCAGCTTCAATATCAAGGAGGGCCACGACGTCGGGGCGCTCGAGATCAACCGACGCATCGATTGTTGCTCCAACGCGCTTGCCAACCTCGCGGTTGAAATCGGATTTAAATGACTCGCCACGATCGGGCGCTATCCCAACGTCCTCACGAAGAAGCCGGTCATTCTCCTCAATGAGCGGTGGAACGCGGGTCCCGATCTGGTAGGTCTCAAAGTCGTAGTCGGCAACAGCAGCAACCACGCGATCAGCCCAGTGTTCATACTGTGTCGCATGCCCTTCACAGACCCAACATGATTCCGGCGTTTCATACGGCTGATCGACCGCCAGTGCCTGTGTGGTCCGCAACGCCTGCCCGCGGTCAGCATTGGAAAGTCCAAAACTCAGGTGGGCGAACGGACGACCCAAGCAGGCATCACAGATCGGCCCGGTCGTAAGCAGTTGGCGAGTCTCATCAAGAATGTCCATGCCCGTGTTCGGTGGCGCCTGCCGGAGTGCGTTTCGATACCTGTCGAAGCCAATGACAGCCACACCGGGATGTATAACAAATCCGGTCACCGACTGATGATACGAACAGATGAACTATCTTTTCTGGGCGCTGCTGGCAATGAGCGCCTATGCGTTTGTAGCTCCACTAACAAAGTTGGCTTTCGAGGATATCCCAATGACAGTCGTCTTTTTTGTAACTAACACAATACTAGTAATCATCGCCGCGGGAATCGTGTTGATTGACCGTGGTGTTGCCGTTGAGTATCTTACGCACCCACGAGCACCGTATATGTACGCCGCTGGGTTGTTTCTTACACTTGGCATTGCCTCGTATTATCGGGCGCTGGCTACCGGTCCGGTGAGTGTTGTCGTTCCAATTTTCGGCCTGTTTATTGCGCTTTCATCGGCCATCGGTATTATTGCGCTTGATGAACCGGCGACAGTTCGAAAGGGAGTTGGCATTATCCTAGCGGTAGTGGCGATCTATCTCACCTCGGTGGAGTGATCGACACCTACCGAGATGTGAACGACCCCTGACTACTCGCTGCTGCTGGCGGCTTCTTGAGGAAGAGGTGGGGTAGCGCCTGAAATCGGCTAAAGATACGCAAGAGGGATCATCAGAATCACCCCCAGGCCAATGCCCGCTAAAAGCTCGGGTTTACCCCCCCGCGGGAGGTCTTTCCCCAATGACAGCGCCTCGGGAATGAATTCGGTCACAACAAGGTAGATCATGGCCCCGGCGGCAAAGCCAAATCCGTAGGGAAGGATATCGCGAGCCCACCGCACGAAGGCAAACGCGATAACAGCACCCAGGGGTTGTGGGAGACTTGAAAAGACAGCCCACCAGACCATTTTCCACTCGGAAACACCGAGTGATCGTAACGGGATTGAAATTGCAGTTCCCTCCGGGATATTGTGAATAGAGATGGCGACAGTCATAAAAATCGCCAGCAGTGGGACCGATGTCCCAAACATAGCAATACCGCCCTCAAAACCTAGATCGGCGAAGGAAACCCCGACGGCGATACCCTCCGGAAAACTGTGGATAGTCAAGATTCCGAGAATAAGAAGCAGTTTCTTGAAATCAGCCGCTTCGTATGATCGGGGATCAACATCGGCGTCAACAAGCAACTCATGTGCGACAACAACCAGCAGGACCCCCAACAAAAGCCCAATCGCAATCTCAACGGGGGTCCCCTCGGCTAAGCCTTCCTGAACAAGCCCAAACGTCGACGCGGAAAGCATAATCCCCGAGGCAAAGCCCCACAGCAGCACGTTTTGGCGGTCGGAAATCGAGTCAAACAAAAAGAACGGTAAAGCACCAATGCCGGTTGCCAGTGCCGTGATCAGCCCGGCAAGAAACACAACGAGCAGGCCCCCGGCAACCTCCATGATATCCCGAGAACCACCGGGATAGCTAATAGTACCATCGAAACCAGCCATCAGTGGCACCGGCAGAGGCGACTAGTCGGCAAACCAACGACTTTTCTGCTGGCACCAACTTTTATAATACTTAAATACATCCTTTAAAATGCGACATGACTGATCCAAAGGAAACTATCAATATCGAAAATGTAGTCGCGTCGACGGGCATTGGCCAAGAGTTGGACCTCCAGAGCGTGGCGATGGATCTGAAAGGCGCCGATTACGATCCAGAGCAGTTTCCCGGGCTTGTCTACCGCACCCAGGACCCAAAATCAGCGGCATTGATTTTCCGGTCAGGGAAGATCGTCTGTACCGGTGCGAAAAGTACCGATGATGTCCACGAGAGTCTTCAAATTGTCTTTGATAAGCTCCGTGAACTCAAGATTAATGTTAATGAGGACCCCGAAATCGTTGTCCAGAACATTGTCACGTCGGCCGATCTTGGCCGGAACCTGAATCTAAATGCAATTGCGATTGGACTTGGACTTGAAAACATTGAGTACGAGCCCGAACAGTTCCCAGGGCTTGTTTATCGGCTTGATGAACCCGAGGTCGTCGCGTTGCTGTTTGGATCCGGGAAGCTTGTGATTACCGGCGGAAAGAAACCCGAAGATGCCGAACATGCCGTCGACGAAATTGTTGCCCGGCTTGAGGAGCTTGGCTTGCTTGACTGACCGGTGAGGGAGCGTTACTCCACAAGTCGCTCAATTTCCGTAACCAGAATATCGCTTGCGCCGGCGGCTTTGAGGTTGGTAATCACCTCAAAGACATCGCGTTCATTAACTACTGCATGGACCGCCAGTTTGCCAGTTTCATCATCGGCGATATCCATGACCGTCGGGCCACCAAGTCCGGGGATGACCTCTTTGACCGCATCAAGTTGGTCGCGGGGCACGTTCATCATGAGATATCGTTTGCCTTCGGCAGCAAGGACTGACTCAAGTGCGGTCTGTATCTGCTCGATTTTTGGATCTTCAAGGCTGTCCGACCGAGCAAACAGCCGGACGGAGCTGTCAAGTACCTCATCAATGATATCAAGTCGATTGACCTGAAGTGTTGTCCCAGTAGAGGTAATGTCAACAATCGCATCGGCCATGCCAGCATGTGGCGTCAGTTCGGTGGCGCCAGTGACCTCAACAATATCCGCTGTTACACCGATATCAGCAAGGTATTCACGAGTGATCTGCGGGAACTCGGTGGCAATGGTCCCGTCAGTGAGATCCGAAGGGCTGGTAATGTCACTGTCCTCCGGGGCAGCCAGTACCAGTCGGCACTGTCCAAAGTCCAGATCGAGCAGTTCAGTTGTGTTTGTGATTCCTGATTCGACGAGTTGGTCATGACCGGTAATGCCAGCGTCAGCGGCTCCGTCAGCAACGTATTCTGGGATGTCCGCGGCTCGGGCAAACAGGATCGTTACCTCGGGATCAACGGTCTCAGCGTAGAGTCGGCGGTCAGTCCCGTTAACAACATGGAGACCGGCACGGGCAAGCAAGTCCATCGTCGGATCGTGAAGTCGCCCCTTGTTCGGTACAGCAAGCCGCATACGCTCGCTTGCTTACCAGGGGTCAATTGTCTTTTTGTTTGGGTGCCATAGCAAGTCGTCCAAACTGATTTGCCGACAACACCGGTAGTCGCAGACATGTTGCCGGCTGGCTTAGCAAAGCGGGTTAAGCAACTGCAAGAGACACTGCAACAGCGACGGGTAGCAGCCGGATTATGGCTACAGCGGACGACAACACTGGTTCGACTCTCTGTACTTGTGTTTGTCCCGCTCACGATTGGGGTCGTAACGTGGCTATCGAATATTTCAGAGGCAGTGGCGTTTCTGCTGTTTCCCCCGCTTGCCGCCGGGACCTACACACTCTTTTCAAATCCAGCTAACGCCTCACCGCGGACATTTGTTCTTGGGACAACCGCCGGGGCTGGGTGTGGGTGGATCGCCGTTGTGATCGAAACACAGCTTACAATGGGAACAGGCGGTCCGGTGTCACCGGCGGGAGCCGCATTCAGCGTTTTGCTTGCTGGCATTGTGACCTGGCTTGTACGAATCGATGAGCCCGGGACGTATTCAACATCTCTACTGGTACTGGTGACAGGCACCAATGAGCTCATCTATATTCTTGAGGTGGCCGCCTCAGGGCTGGTCATGACTGGTGTGTTTCTGCTATACCGGCGCCGAATTTACCAGCGCCATACGCAGTATCTGTATCGCACGCTTCACGGCAGCAAGACAGTCCTGGTGCCGTTATGGGGTGTGTCACCGGCAGATGGGACACCGCCGGCGCATCGGATTGTTGATGATATCGGACAGGCAGTCGCACACTTTGGGGCCCAGATTACTGCCGCCTCGGGAACACGGCTTGTGTTACTGGCCGCAGAGAATCCGGAGACGGATGGACAAGCAGTGGACCAAGTCACGGAGGTTGCACAGAGACTTGAACAGCAGTATGACATCACATGTGAGATTGTTGTTGTCTCAACAACCGATTACATTCGCAGTATAAAAACAGTCGCCAGAGACACCGGCAGTGATCTTATTGTCACAGCCTTTGATCCGGCGACGCCTGGCCCACTTGAGTCTTTATTTGAAACTGGGAGTGATGTTGTGGGACTTGATACAACGGCAGAGACACGGCGCTGGCGGCGAGCACTGGTTGGCATTCGGTCTGTTGAGGAGATCAATGGAGTTGGTGTTGATATAGCAACACGAGTTGCCGACAATGTGCGGGTAGCCCACAGTGTTGATGAGGGAGAGCAACGCCATGAAATACAGCAGCGACTCAAACGGTTGGCAACAGCTATTGATAGCACAATCACAACACAGGTGACATCCATTGCACCAACGGAGTATTTTACGACGGCAGCAACGGACTATGATCTGCTTGTGCTTGGGGCCGGGACCGATCGGACGGCCGTCTCGCGAGCAATTACGCCACCGCTGTTTTATCAGCTGCAGACCGCCTGTGACATTGCAGTCGTTCACGAGGCAGAGCAATCACAGCCGACACAGCACAGTTCGGCCACC
>JBEQBL010000150.1:0-5008 GCA_041639835.1 Salinarchaeum sp. | reverse complement strand
TCCAACGCAGTATGGCTATGCTGCTGTCGGTGAGGTGGTTGCCACCGGCGCAGCAGTCGCCGATACATGGCAGGGACGTCGTGTCTTTGCCTTTCACCCACATCAGTCGACATTCCGGGTAGCCGTTGACGATGTGCTGCCGGTCCCCTCCGGATCATCCGATGCGACCTGTGCTATGCTCCCGACGGTAGAGACGGCAACAAACTTCCTTCTTGATGGGGCACCACGGATTGGCGAACGGGCTGTCGTCTTTGGAGCGGGAGTCATTGGACTTTGTACAACGGCGTTGCTTGCTGCAATGCCACTTGAATCCCTAACGGTTGTTGAACCACTTGAAACCCGGCGTAATCAGGCCCGATCGATGGGTGCCGATCGGGCGATTCCTCCTGCAGATGTTAACTCGGTATGTGCCGATCAGGACCCACCAGGGGCTGATCTTGTGTTTGAGGTGTCGGGACACCCTACTGCGCTTGATGATGCGATCGATGTCGTTGGCTATGATGGCCGTGTTGTTGTCGGGTCATGGTATGGCGACAAGCGAAGTCCCCTTGATCTTGGATCGGACTTCCATCGTGATCGCATTACAATTACCTCAAGCCAGGTGAGTACCATCTCACCCACATTACGTGGCCGGTGGTCGACTGACCGACGGCTTGATACGGCGTTGCACCAACTTGCCGATATTGATCTCACCTCGCTGGTGACTGATCGTATCCCGTTTCAGGATGCGGCCACTGCTTATCATCAACTTGATACAAATCCAGAAACAACATTACAAGTCCTCTTAACATACCAATGACACCATCATCGGAGAACACCCCCCCGACGCCAGACGTCCAGCCAACGAATACAACCGCCTATCCCTTTGAAATGGCGGTTAAACGACAGTTTATTGCACAACATTATCTCACTGTTCCCGATCCCGAGCCCCCTGAAGGCGAGGTTCATAGTCATGAGTATACCCTTGTTATCCGACTTGCCGGCCCCGAGTTGGGCCCTTATGGCTATCTTGTTGATATCACAACTGTCGAAGCGGCTCTTGATACTATCGAGGACCGCTATCGGGATACGCTTCTGAATGATCTATCCGAATTTGCGGATCGTAATCCAAGCGTTGAACGGTTCGCTCGGGTGATTGGTGACCAGATTGCTCCGGCACTGGAGGGACATCCTCCAGAGCAGCTTACAGTGCGCGTCTGGGAGGATGACCTTGCCTGGGCGAGTCATACGCGAACCCTATCATGACCGCGCCGCGATATCTCGAGGCCAAACGCACTATTGATGAACGATCCCGCTCGAGACGGGTCCGTTCACACCTTCTTGAGGCCCTACCAGTAACACCGACAATTATCGAGATTGGCGCCGGAACAGGGACGCTGGTGTCGCAGTTGCTTGAGTGGGGGCTTACTGCTGGCACCTACCGTGGAGTTGATACAGACAAGCAGGCTGTTGCCTTTGCCAATGATGTCCGTCCGCGAGCCCTTCGACATGCCGGGGATCAGGTGCATCCAACAGCGACCGGCTTTGAGGCTGTGGATCTTCAGATTCAGTTTGAGACAGGCACTGTTCCCGCGGTTCTTGATACTCTTCCGACAGCCGATCTCTTGATCGCTCAGCAGTTTATGGATTTAGTCGCTCTTGACGAGGTTCTTGACCCGTTACTTGAGACCGTACGTCCTGGTGGACTGGCGTACTTTCCACTGACATTTGATGGCGAGACGATCTTCCAGCCGGATCATCGTGCTGATGATACTGTCGTCCAGGCCTATCATCGCTCGATGGATCGTCGCCCGGGTGGTGACAGCCGCGCTGGTCGTCATCTGCTTGACGCGTTAGGACAACGCCCAGGGACGCTGATGGCCGTCTCCGCCTCGGATGCTATTGTTCGTCCGATCGCTGATAGGTATCCAGCGGATGAGGCCTTTGTTCTCGGTCAACTGCTTGATTTCATTGAGCAGTCCGTCCCGGATAGTGATGTTCCTGGCATCAGTGAGTGGCTCATGACACGGCGTGCACAACTTCGCAATGCTGAGCTCAGTTACGTCGGCCATCGGTATGATCTCCTGTATCGCCGTCCTGATTCGAACTAACAGCCATCCGCTGTCCGGGTGCTTGTCTCTCGATACTAGCGCTTTGAGCTCAGGTATCGGCCTCAAGTGAGTGATACCGCTCTTTGAACCGTGTTAAACAGGAGGGACAGCAGAAGTGATATAACTCGCCGTCAATGCGTGCTGTCTCGCCCTCGCTATCAACCGTATTTGAACACTCCGCACAGGTGAGCCCAAACTCAAGACCGTCAACCGACGGGGTCCATGCAACATCATCGACCAATGTCACCTGGTAGCTGACAGGGGCCTCACAGTCCCTTGTGACTGTTTCAATCCATTCGCGGACTGTCCGTTCATCAAGACGGGCGTAACACCAGAGGTGCCCGTCAGCCGTGACAAACACGTGTTCGACCGCCGGCCGTTCCTGAACACGATCTTGTACGCGTGATAGATCCGCTGCCGACAGGTCAAATTGAATCATCACGGACACGCCTGCCCGAAGTTGTGATCGATCAATGGCAACGGTAAACTGTTTGATCACCCCCGCCTCCTGTAATCGATCAACCCGATCCGAAACTGCCGGCCCGGATAACCCTACCGCATCGCCAATCTCGCTGTAGGGCCGCCGTGCATCGGCGGCTAGTAACCGAAGGATCTCAAGATCAGTTTCATCGAGGTCGCGCATACATCGTGTCCTTGCGCCTCCTCAATAGCGCTTTCGTGCTTTCAACAATTCAATGGGCAATACACGTCGACCGAGTTCGGTCCAATCAGACAGCTGTGTGTATTGTCCTCACCTGATATCACTCACCGCCAAGGCTCCTTGGCCGACCATCGGTGATGCTCAAGTGTCTGTTTAAGCCACCACTATGTTGATATGAGCGTGTCACAAATGGGCAGACGACTGACTATCTCAGTCACCACTCCCGGGTCCCTCAATAAACCATGTCTGACCGTTCCCGCTTACTTCGCGGCCGTACCCTTGTCGTGGTTGGTATTATCGCTCTGATTAGTGTTCTTTTGCTCTCTGCTGTTGTCCCGGGATTTCTTGCCAATCCATCAGCAGATCAGCCCCCACCACGAATTTTCGTCGATGAGACAACTATCGAAACCGAATCGGTTACCGGTGAGTCTGCGACACTCAATGTGACCCTGTACCTGCGCCAGCAGGGCGGCTCTGCGGATGAGGTCACAGCGACAATTCGGGCAATCGATCAGCCGGGAGGACTGCTGACTGACTCAACGACCCGCACTGTTGAGGGTGATCTTGCAGCGACCGAACAGACTGTTCCTTTGTCGATCACGGTTCCCCGCGAGGGCGGGTATACGATTCGCACGATTATCCATGCTGATGGGCAGCGCGTTGAGGAACGTGAGACAACCATCTCCGGGGTGCAGAGCCTTACACCGCCGTATGCGGAATCGTCGATCACGTTCCAAGAGTTTGCTAATCAGCCATCGATTGAATATGAGATTACTGATGCTGGTGAAACGGACACTCAGCTCCGTGTGACAAGCTATTTGCACAACCAAGGCAACAGTTCGGAGGCAAACATCCAACTGCGGCTGACAGCCAGACAAGCGGAGTCTGGCGTCGTTGCTGCCCGCAGTACCGAGTCGATCACGACGATTGGACCAGGGAAAACCGAACCCGTTACGAGTTCACTGTCCGTGCCTGCCGAGTCAAACTATTATCTTGATGCCACCTTGTGGCGTGATGGCGTTGTGATTGAATCAACGCGAGGCGCAGCCAACCTTGATCCACAACGTACAATCGATGTCGATGAAACCCAGGAAGACGTTGACTTTGATGCCGGTGACTTCGAGACGGACCGCCCTGATGCTGCTGAGGATCAGGCTGCGGAGTCGGGAGATTCGGGGACGCCAGGCTTTGGACTGGCCGGTGCACTCATTGCAATTGTTGCCACTCTTGCCTACCTCCGAAGGGGGCGATCACAATGACTGATTCAACAACCTCAAACAATTCCACGGACGCCGAGTCGACAGCTACCCCTCCCGTCGAACCCGAATCTACCGAGCCAACACAGACGGATGACGCTACATCGCAGTTTGGATCCGATCAGTTACGGACGATTGTGCAGTGGACTGGCATTCTGTTTGCTGGGTTGTTTGTCCTTATCGGGGGGATCGGTATCTACCGAAGCCTTGGATCGATCATTGACATCTGGGTTGCCAGCCAGTATCAGCCGTTTGCCCGGCTTTTGACCAATCTAGCGGTCGTTAGTATTGCCGGAGCAGGGCTTGTTGTGTTGCTTCGCCGCCGGTCGTAATCTACAGAAAGAGCAGGCAGAGTGCCTCGGGGCTTGACCCCGGAGCAGTTCACTCAGCATTCCCTCACATCTTGTCCGATGTGGGCGTCTTTTTCCGTCGGTACAGAAGAAAGCTCAATAGCACGATCAACAAGATTTGGGCCGTCTTATCGATCAGTTCCGGCGTTGAGAGGCTCCCAATGCTTCCCGGCTGATTGAGCACATACCACAGGACAATCTGGACCCCGGTATATGGAATCCCAAGGGCGGTTATGAGTCGCCGCCGCGAACTCACAATGGCGAGTCCGATCCCGACACCAAAGCCAATGGCAGCAAGGATAAATAAGATGCCGAATGGCTGGAGCCCAAGTCTCACGCCAAGTATAAGATGGACAAGCGCACTGACGATGGCCAACGCCGCTGCCACCCACTCCAGTGGTGTTACCGAGGCAAGTCCGGTCCGGGAAGCCCGTTGAAACATTCTGTCATTATATTTGACTCACCGGACAAAAGCGTTCTCGCAGAGATGGCTGTTAGCTACCTCATAACAGTTGTTACAAATACGGTTTATTCTCGAACTCGTGACGCCGTTCGTGCTGGAGTCGGAGTACCCGAACGCTCACGACCAGGACGTGCCGTGGTGGTGGAAGGAGGACCGCCGCGATCTCCGTGAACGCGAGAAGAAGGTGC
>JBEQBL010000149.1:0-5132 GCA_041639835.1 Salinarchaeum sp. | reverse complement strand
AAAAGGGGTATATCATTATCAGAGCAACGCTAGTACATGTCAAAACGCGAGCAGCGGCACGGTCATGATCGTGGTCGTGGCAAGCGCGCGTGTCGCCATCGTGCTCGGGACGCCAAGGGTCGATTTACCGAGGAAATCACCGATGACGATCTGCAGGAGGCCTTTGAGACTGTTCGAGGCCCAGTCGTGACAACCACAGATGTCGCCGATGTGCTTGGGATCTCAACCGAAGCGGCCCGACAAAAGCTGAATGCTCTTGTCGACACCGGCGAGCTCAAACGACGAAAAACCGGTCGGACGGTGCTTTACTGGCACCCGTCCGGAAACAATGCTGGATCACGACAAGCATGACAATGGACGCGACCGACAGCCAAACCGAACTCCCGGTCAGTGCAAGCCAAGGGCGGTATCTCTGTGGTGTGCTCTACCAGCGGCTTGGGTCGACTGATCCGGTACAAACAGGCGATCTTGCGGATCGATTATCGGTCAGTACGGCAAGTGTTACCGAGACAATTGAACAGTTTGCCGACCAGGGGCTGCTTGTATACGAGCCGTATCGTGGTGTTGAACTGACCGACCGTGGTGAGCATGTTGCCAGACGGCTGTTCTGGCGTCAGTGTGCCGTACAACGATTTTTCGAGAATACCGTTGGGGAACCAATTGATATCAACCGCGCCTATCAGGTCGGCTATTCATTGTCAACAGCGACGATTCAAGCCATGAGCGAGTATGTGGACCAGCCATGTCATGGGCAGTGTGAGGCAACGACCCGTGAGGAATGCGATCTTGCGGTTCCGGTTCGCGCCTCTAAGGTCTGAGAGGGATCTGACTGACGGCCCAGTAAGCTAACCCACGGCTACCGTGGGCTTTTAGCACTGTGGGCCGGGCGGTTCGATTAGAACAGTGGATCAAGATCGTTGTCTTCCTCAACCAATGCTTCAGCTTCCGTTGCTCGTTCCTGCTTGAGCTGGTCGATATTGTCTTGCGCTTCGACAGCAACAGCTTGGAGTTCTTTAATCCGCGGGACATCGGTGACCCCCGAGAGCACAACCGCTGCCGAGACTTGCTGTGCATCCGGAAGCGGGTAATCGCCGCCACGAACCTCCATTGAGCCGGTTTCCTGCTCAAGCCACTTCCGGGCTCGTTCGATCCCTTTCCGGTTGAGATATGTTGGCGGTCCGGCGACGACCACCAGCGCCCGCTCAACGGAATCAATATTACATGGAAGCGTCAGCCGCCCGAGTGCAGCTTTCCGCACAAGGCTTGTGATGCGATTTGTTGCCCCAACCGAGTCAGCTGCGTCGTCATCATCGCCACGAAACTGTGAGAGTAATCCATCTCCCTGTTTGGGCGTGACCGATTCACTGGCATAGCCGACCGAAGAAACACCACCACCGGAAAGGGTATTGATCACCTCGCTGGCGTCAACGACGGATTCGGCAACAACATCACCCGTACCGATCTCGCCGGCCCCAAACAACAGTCCAAAGCGAGTAACAATCTCTTCGTTAATTGCGTCATACCCACCTTCGACGGACTCGCCGGTCTGGCGCCATGCATCGTTATCGAACACAAGGAAGTTATCAACCTCCTTGACAATGGTTTGGAAGGATCGAGCAGCATTAAGGCTATAAATCCCCCCTTCGTCGGTCCCAGGAAGTACGCCTAAGGCATAGACTGGTTCCGTATAGATTCGTTGCAGATGTTTTGCAAGCACAGGAATACCACCGGACCCGGTTCCACCACCGAGGCCGGCAACAAGCAAAAAGGCATCAATCTCGTGAACCGGAATCTCATCAATTGCTCGTTGAATCTCGTCGATATCCTCTTCGGCGATTTGTGAGCCAAGTTCATTATCGGCACCAACACCATGACCTTTGACGCGTGCTTGGCCAATGAGAGTTCGGTGTGATTCAGGAATATTGTCAAGCCCAGCAAGATCAGCCCGCGCTGTATTTACTGCCAAAGCAGCCCGAACGTGCCCGCTGCCAGTACGCTCATCGTACGCAAGAAACTTGTCGACAATTTTCCCCCCTGCTTGTCCAAACCCGATCATTGCAAGTTTCATGTCATGTCATCTCCTACCGCGTGATAAGGCATCGACTATCATAGGCGTTCCGTCGAGACTATCGGTGAACCGCCCCGGGGTCATAACCGGGGGGCTCTTTTATATTGACGACCCAAAGAAACGGTATGCATACGGTTCGACAGTCCCTTACTTTCCTTCATCCACTGATACGGATATCACGCCCCGCATTTTTGATCTTGCCAGTGACGTTAGTCGGGGTAGGCGCGGCAGCAGCGGCATACGAGGGTATGGTTAATCCTGTTCGGACCGGGCTTGCATTGCTTGGGCTCATCCTATTACACGTTGCGGTCAACGCGCTGAATGAGGCTGCGGATTATGAATCGGGCATCGATCAACAGACGCAGGCGACGCCATTTTCAGGTGGCAGCAAGACGCTTCCAGAAGGTCAGCTTGAGGTACAACAGGCCTATCGGCTTGGGTATATCACTGCCGCCGGTGGCGCGGTCATTGGCATCTGGTTTCTTACCGTTGTTGGGCCAGTGCTGCTACCGATTCTTATTATCGGTGCACTCTCGGTGGTCGCCTACACGGATTATCTGACACAATACAGTCTTGGTGAGCTTTCAGCCGGGGCTGGTCTTGGCGGCTTGCCAGTGCTTGGCACAGCACTTGTACAAGCCGGTCAGCTGCCTTTAGCTGCCGTTGCCGCCAGTATTCCAGCATTTCTGCTCACATTCAATCTGTTATTGCTCAACGAGTTTCCTGATTTCACTCCGGACAAGCAGGGTGGCCGAATGAATCTGCTCCATCGATTCGGGCGACCGGCGGCTGGCGCCCTTTACGTGATGACAACAGCAGCCGTCCCGGGAAGCATTATTGTAGCCGTGGGTATGGGGATTTTCCCGCTGTGGGCACTTGTGAGCGTGCTCCCAGGTATAGCGGCCATTCGGCCGATACGGTGGGCGTTTCAGTCACCGACCACCCGACCACCAACAGCTGTGTTACGCGATAATGTCGCTTTTATTATCAGTACAAACAGCCTGCTTGCTGGTGGTCTTGCAATTGGGGCGTTGGGGCTGCTGTGAAGTAGGCTTATCAGTTGTTGCCCATGGCTGATATCCAAACGGGAGCGTTTATTACTCCCGACATAACTCTGATAGGTATATGTGCGCCGGGACACCTGACAACCATGCTGCCAATGCCCCGGAGGTGACCGAGTTTGAGGCCACTGTCGAGTCCGTTGACGGAAATGCAGTGATCCTTTCGGAGACGTATTTCTACGCGGAAGGCGGAGGGCAGCCGGCCGATCGAGGGACCATTGATGGATATAACGTCGTTGATGTCCAGTCTGTCTCCGGACGGACAGTCCACAGACTTGCCGAGCCGCCCACCTTCCGGACAGGGGCTACGGTTACCGGACGAATTGACACAACCTTTCGAACATACTGTATGCGTGCACATACAGCCAGTCATATTGTCTACGGAGCTGGGCGTCGGGTCCTTGATGCGCCGGATTATGCTGGCTTTGATATCGGGGAGGATCGAATCCGGATTGACTTTGAGACGGCTGTTGATGCAAGCGCTGTCGACCGATTACAGTTACAGCAGTTAGCCAATACCATTGTCTGGGAGGGGCGCTCGGTTGAGTGGTATGAACAACCCATTGCGGAGGCCGAAGCAGACGATGATATCGTCTTCAATGTGGATCCAGAGACACTTGGTGAGACCGTGCGGATTGTCGAGATTGACGGCTGGGATGTCTCGGCTTGTGGCGGAACACACGTCCGGTCGACTGCTGAAATCGGACCGATTAAACTGTTGTCAACCGCAAATCCTGGGGCTGGACGGGTCCGTGTCGAATACGCTGTCGGCCCGCCGGCAATTGACCGACAGATCGAGGAACAGCGAGCGCTGTCAGTGACGACCGATCGGCTCGATACAAACATCACGGAGCTCCCGGATCGGGCCGGGCAACTCCTAACGGACATTGACGAGCTTCGCGAGCAGGTCACAACGCTAACACAGTGGGGTCTTGAGACACAGCTTACATCACAAGCGACCGCGGCGTCAGCTGATGATATAGCTGTCATGACCATTGATACTGTCGGCCCAAACGCCATTGGTGAGTTTCTCCGTCAGCGAGGGACACTGCCTGCGGATGTGGTTGTCTTCGTCGGCCAGCAGGATCGGACGTTCATTGTCGCTGGGGCCCGTGAAAATGGTCCCTACGATGCCAATGAGATCGTACAGAGGGCAACCGACGAGTTTGGTGGCGGTGGTGGCGGACAGCCAACCATGGCACAAGGTGGTGGGATCGGCGCATCCCCAACAGCAGTTGTCGAGTATCTTACCGAGCAGTATAAGTAAGCTATCGGGTGGTGGTCGGTCAGTGACGGCCGGTGTGTACAACACCCCCATCTTACTCATACGATACCATACCAGCGCGGAACGTTACTGTGAAAGCCATGTAATAGCTTACGCTGGTCTTACACGGTCCAAGTTGTCGATATCCAGACTCAGCTAGCAGTTCATCCCGAGGGCAAAGAACCGCAGGCGCTACCGCGATCCGAAGAGTGTTATCCATCCATTGCTCTGTTTGGTTATGCGCGATCCGTCGGTCGTGACCAGTCGTGCGCAGTTCGAAGCAACTGTCGCTGACGCCCCAGCGGGAGCCCGTGTTCCACTTGAAGTGCAGATGTCCGTTACCGATCCGTTTGCTGCGTACCGGCGCGCTCGCAGTGGCCCCGGTGGTGCGTATCTTGAAACGACCGGAGGACAGTCCGGATGGGGCTATTTTGCGGTTGACCCGATTGATCGATTGACTGTCTGGCCGGAGGCAACACACTGGACTGCGGAATCTCAAGCTACGGACAGCCAGACTGATCCACGAAATGTATCAACACCGTCACTTGCGGCCTTAGAAGCCTGGCTTGCGGATCGAACACTCGTTCGGGGTGACTGTTCGGTTCCGTATCCTTGTGGTGCAATTGGCTGGTTATCATACGATATTGCCCGCGAACTTGAATCACTCCCCGACGCGACGAGTAATCAACGCTCCCTGCCGCGGATACAAGTCGCCCTGTTCGATCGGATGGCTGCTTGG
>JBEQBL010000148.1:0-5134 GCA_041639835.1 Salinarchaeum sp. | reverse complement strand
GCCCGTGTTGAGGTCGATGGAGAGTCGTATGATCTGACCCGGAATCGGCCGACACTTGATGAAAACTACGACCATACGATCGATGTGATTGTTGATCGGATCGTGCTTCGCTCAGAGGATCGACCCCGGATCGCCGATTCCGTTGAGACTGCCTTAGAGGAGGCCGATGGCATTCTCAAGGTCATTATCCCGGAGCCACCAGCAATGGCTCGCGATTCGCTTGGAGCAAAAGCCCGACAAACAGGTGATCTCGCCGAGGAGGCCGATACAGATCGACTTGTGGTTGAGTTCTCCGAGCATCTTGCCTGTCCGGACTGTGGGATTGATCTGCCCGAAATTGAAACCCGGTCGTTCTCATTCAATTCGCCACATGGGGCCTGCCCGGAGTGTGAGGGCATCGGGGAAACAAAGGAGGTCAGCGAAAAGCTCGTTGTGCAGGACCCATCAAAGCCAATCAAGCAGGTGTTTGAGCCCTGGAGCTATAATCGATCATACTACCAACGACGGCTCGACGCGGTTGCTGAACACTTTGATCTTGACGTTACCATTCCCTTTGCGGACATTCCCGACGAGATTCAGGAGGCATTTCTCTACGGCACAACGGAGGATGTTGTCTTCGAGTGGGAGACACAGAATGGGACTCGACATAAAGAACAGCCGTTTGAAGGGGTGATTCCAAACCTCGAACGACGGTATGAGGAGACCGATAGTGATCGTACCCGAGATCACATTGAGGAGTACATGTCGGTTACAACCTGTCCGGCCTGTAACGGAACGCGGCTAAAGCCGGCATCCCGAGCCGTGGAAGTCGCTGGAGCGACCATTACCGAGGTCAATCAGATGTCAATCGGGGATGCCAGGGAGCATTTTCAGGGCTTAGAGGCGGATCTGAATGAACGAGACCGCACGATTGCCGAGGAGATTCTCAAGGAGATTCGGTCACGGTTGGGGTTTATGACCGAAGTCGGGTTGACGTATCTCACACTCGACCGAGAGGCCTCAACACTGTCCGGCGGTGAAAGTCAACGCATTCGGCTGGCAACACAGATTGGATCCGGACTTGTCGGCGTATTGTATGTGCTTGATGAACCCTCGATTGGGTTGCATCAACGCGACAATGATCGCTTGCTGAACACACTTGAGGAGCTGCGAGACCTTGGCAACACCCTGCTTGTTGTCGAACATGACACTGAGACAATGAGACGAGCTGATACGCTCATTGATCTTGGTCCGGGACCAGGAAAAGACGGCGGCGAGGTCGTCGCTGCCGGTGATCTTGAGACGGTGATGACGACGGAAGCGTCGATTACGGGACAGTACCTTTCTGGGGATCGGGCAATCCCGGTGCCGGACACACGTCGCGAGCCGGATGGCTGGCTTACAGTTCGAGGCGCTCGGCAGCACAATCTCACCAATCTTGATGTGCAGTTCCCGATAGGGTGTTTCACGGCCATCACTGGCGTCTCTGGATCCGGGAAATCTACCCTTATGCACGAGTTGCTGTACAAAGGTCTAGCGCGGGATATCCACGGCAATACCGATGTTGAACCAGGCGATTATGACGCCATTGAGGGAACCGAGCAGGTTGAATCAGTGCGACTGATTGATCAAAGTCCGATCGGGCGCACCCCGCGGTCAAACCCGGCAACGTACACGAACGTGTTTGATTACATTCGCGAGTTATTCGCGGAAACTGAACTGGCCAAACGGCGGGGCTATAAGAAAGGGCGATTCTCGTTTAATGTCAAGGGTGGTCGCTGTGAGGCCTGTGGCGGACAGGGAACAGTAACCATCGACATGAACTTCCTGTCCGATGTGCATGTGCCCTGTGAGGAGTGTGGAGGCGCCCGCTACAACGCCGAGACACTTGATGTTGAATACAGAGGCGCAACGATCGCCGAGGTCCTTGAGATGACCGTCGACGAGGCGTATGACTTTTTCAAGCACGATACACGCATCGAACGCCGGTTAAAGTTACTCAAGGATGTCGGGCTGGGATACATGAAACTTGGACAGCCATCAACAACCCTGTCCGGAGGTGAAGCCCAACGGATCAAACTGGCTGAGGAACTTGGCAAGCAAGACTCCGGTGAGACGCTATATCTACTTGATGAGCCAACAACAGGGCTTCATCCTGAGGATGAACGGAAGCTCATTGATGTGTTACACCGGCTGACCGATCGCGGCAACACCATCGTTGTTGTAGAACACGAACTTGATCTTGTCAAAAACGCTGATCACGTGATTGATCTTGGACCAGAGGGCGGCAGACATGGTGGCGAGGTTGTTGCTCGTGGGCCTCCTGAGCAGATCGCTCGCACGGAGTCGTCACATACCGGGCGATATCTACGGGGCCTTCTCCCGAAAGTTGATCTTGATGGACCGCGTGGACATACGGTCGCTGGCGACGACTGATCGACGGCTTGGATTGCCTGAAAGTACATTAGTACGCGGCCACGATACTATGATATGGTTGAAGTCACAGCAATCGGGCTTGTCGTCGTTGGCCTTGTGTTGCTGTTTGCAGGCGCCGCCCTATCAGTATACGGCGTCGGGTTACTTGGCGCAACACTGGGTGGCAGCGGCGGGTATCTCATAGCACCCACTCTCAGTGGATTATTCGGCATTGGGGAGTTGGTGACAACGATCCTGATCGTCGGGATTGGCGTGATTGTTGGGGCGTTGATTACCTATGCCTTACTGTCAGTGGCGCTTGCCGGGACAGGGCTCATTGCGGGAACCTATATTGGTGGACTTGTTGCTGCGCCGGTCCTTGTCGGCGGCCCATGGTATATTGAATGGGGGGTGGCCATTGCTATTGGGGTTGGAACAGCTATCGCTGCGCTTATTCTGACTAAGACAACGCTTGTTATCACAACCGCGGCAGTTGGGGCAGCACTTGCCTCACGGTCGCTAACACTAACGGCCCTCCAGACAGCCCGGACAGAACTGACAGTTGAGCCACTGTTATTCGATATAGCCGCTCTGCCATTTGTGGCGCTGTTTGTCCTTGGCGTATTATCCCAACTTGGGCTGTTCAAGTTCGGATACGTAACACGAATTGCAACGGCACTCCCGGGAGCCCGGGTGTTCCGTGATAAACAGCGAAGTTGAACAACTGCGATTAATCAGCGGTCTGTAGGGCTGTTCGTGTCGTTTCGGCTAATGCCGCCGGCGAGGATGGCGACTCAACAGCAAGTTTGAGTCGCAACCGTGGGCGGCCGACGTCAATCGGGACCTTCTCAGTTTGGATAATCCCGACATCCTCAAGCTGCGATTTCGTGCGCGAAAACGTCGCCTTTGAGGCAATGCCGATATCCTCACCCCAACGGCTAATATCGTATAATAATACCTCATTGTTGGCAGCAGCCAGCAGACTGACTGTCACCTCATCAAGGCCATCGCCGTTACCACGGGCTGTATCAAGCACATCAAGAATTCGCTTGAAATCCTGCTTTGTGTCCGGATTGATCCGCTCAGCAAGGGTTTCCTCAACGGTCGATAATGGCGGTGCCGGAGTTGACACAGGCTCCGCAAGCTCCCAGCGCGACTGACAGGTCTGTACTGCCTCCGCAACCAGTTCCGGGTCGTCACTTGTCAGTCCAGCATGCTTGTCCGTTGTGCTGACAAGCGAGATCACACGGCGATCGGAAACAAGCAGACTTGTTTCAATCGGACGGTCATACCCACGGATCGCTAAGGTATCCTCAGCAATCAGATCAGCAGCATTGCTGGCAAGGATGAAATCATCCATAAGCGACTGTAAGACAGACCGCCGCGCAAGCAGTCTTGTCTCCGGCACCGGCTGGTCGCACTCGGCAGTAAAGTTGATGAACGCATCAACATACCGGTGTGCCGGTGTGAGCAAGTGGCATTTATCCGCATTGGACACCGCCGTTTCAAACACCGATCGAAGTTGATCGGCAATGACGTTCTCCCCCATGAACTTGTTATTTATTCTAACGGTCTTGTATTAATATTAACGGAGATAAATTCTGACATATTGCGTTTCATGTGGACATCATCGGCTTTCACATTGTTGAATCTGAGAGGCTTCAACGTGAACTTCTGTGTTGGCCGCTGTCTCAGCGGGCGGGCTCTACAGGCGGGACAGGCCGAGTGCCTCGGGGCTTGACCCCGGAGCAGTTCACTTCGGAGATGGATGCGGTATTCTCAAGCACAGTTGGTCGTCAGAGGAGACGGTCGCTTCAGGCATCATCAAGTTCCTCGTTTTGACGGACAATTGGACAGTCTCGCACCCGAACGTGATCAAGGTCAACGAGTTCAACGATGGTTGTTCCCTCGTGTGTACAGTGCATCTCCGGTGGAGACGAGAGATACTGACAATAATCACAGTATTTGCGTTTCTCGACAACGTGTTCGGTCTCATCAGGAGCAGGCGTGGACGGGGACTGGTCCATCTCAAGTTGCTCCCAGACGGTATCCGTGTCAATCTCCGGCGTGTCAGCTTGCTCGAAAAGCTGCTCCTGGGTATCGGGACGGTCCATCTCAGACTGTGGAAGATCATCAAGTGGGGGATCATCCTCCTGGTCCACAGCTTGCTCTATCGAATCAGCAGGAGTGCCAGAGCGCTGTGTCGATCCTGTGCGATCGGCCGCCTCCTGGCGGGTTGCGATCTCATCTCGGAGTTCGGAGAGGGGCTCGGTTGTCCGAGCATCATCGTCGGCATCATCATCACTCATTGTGTGTCTGACCTCGTCTTGTGTGTCTGCTCCCAGTCAATGGATTCCGGATCGGGGCGCTCAGAATCAAGTTCAGCTTCGATTTCATCATCAATTGCCGGCCGTTGGCGGCCAGTTAGCGCTGGTCGGTCACCAGTTGTGAGTATATCCGCCTGCATAATTCCGCGAAGCCCCGTTGCCGGGTCGACATCGGTAAAGACACTTGAGCAGTGCGGGCAATGCGGAGAGGTAAGAAGGCCGAGGTGGACCGTTTCATTACACGACTGGCATTTCGCGACCTCAACACCATGCTTATTCGCCTCGGATTTGAGCTCTTGGACAGCCTGTTGCTCTTTGCGGTTCCCGACCGTTTCACGCAGTCGTTGACGTGTCGCAAGTGTTGCTTTGGCAAGTGTATCAAGACGCTCTTGTAGGGTATCGGTCGTCTCAAC
>JBEQBL010000147.1:4553-5212 GCA_041639835.1 Salinarchaeum sp. | reverse complement strand
ACTTCTATTCGCAGATCCCTGATGCTGCCGCCTTACGTGAACTTGGTGGTCTGGCGATCTATCCTACCGAGAGTACGGACCTGCCGCCACGGGCGATGGATCCCCGCGAGGGCAACACGCCACTTGGAACCGGACCCTGGGAACTTGCGGAGTTTGAAAACGACCAGTTTATTCGGTTTACTCGGGTTGATGACTACTGGTTTGAGACCGGCCTGAAAGACTGGTTTGATGGTCCGGAGAATTTCCCGAATGGCCCAGTCATCGATGAGGTATTCCTCGAGGTCGTGCAGGATGATGCGACGCGGTCGGCTGCACTCCAAAATGATGAAATTGACATGACCTATGGCCTTACCGCCGATGATCTCACAACCTATCAGGAAGCCGATGGCTTTCGCACCGCTGCCACCAACGGTGCCGGCTTTACGTTCATGCAGTATCCGGTCAACAGCGAGCCGTGGGATGATCCCCGGGTCCGGAGGGCAATTAACCATCTCATTCCCCGTGATCGGATTGTCAACAATATCTTCCAAGGCTGGGAAGCTCCGGCATGGACGCCACTACCACAACTGGCTGCTGACGTTGGGACAACCGATTATCAGGCACAAATTGAGGATCATCGCCCAATGAATACGTATGATCCCGAGCGAGCTGGGGACCTG
>JBEQBL010000147.1:0-4543 GCA_041639835.1 Salinarchaeum sp. | reverse complement strand
GGTGCCAATTGAGGTCACCTTCGAGACTAACTCCGACAGCGATGATCGGGTGCGGACAATGGAGCTCATCACCGAGTTTGTCAATCAAACTGAGTATTTCAATGCCTCACTTGAAACCCGCGAATTTCTGGACTTGGTCCGTGAACTCAACAGTGGCCAGTATGGCCGCCGTGAACGCATTGTGATGATCGGCCTTTCTGGTGGCTTTGATCCACATGGCTATGCAAAGGCGCTTCACTCACCGGAGAATATCGGTGGCTGTTGTAACTTCCAACGAATCAATATTGCAGCCCTGAACGACGCGCTTGAAAACGCCCGGTATGGGGTCGATGTCGCACAGGATCCGGACCTTCGTCGACAGCGCTATGAAACTGTCTGGGATATCGTCATGGAGCAGATGGCCAATTCCTATACGACCCATTCAATCACAACCAGTGTCCTTACCACGGAGGTGGTCGGGTTTAACACCTATCCGAGTACACAGGGCATCATTGACTATGGGCTCTATGCTCCTGCTGATCAACAAGTGACCTATCTTGACCGAAATTAGGCGTAGGTGTTTTCCCCCCGCCGTTGAATACCCTATTATTGCATGGCCTTGGCCCGCTATATCATCAAGCGATTGCTGTTGACGATTCCGATTTTACTCGGCGTCTCGGCAATTACCTTCGGGCTTGTCCGTCTTGCACCGGGGGATCCTGTCGCCGTCTTTACCGCGCTTAACCCCGATATTTCGCCGGCCGAAGAGGCTCAACTCCGTGCTCAGTTTGGGCTTAATCGGCCGATTTGGGTGCAGTATATTGACTGGGTGGCTGGCGTTGTCCAGGGAGACTTTGGAACCGTCATTACGGAGAATAACCGGCCAGTGACCGATGTGATTGCCGAACGCTTGCCCCGAACAATTGCACTTGGTCTCTTTGGCTGGGTGTTTGCTCTGCTTATTGCCTTGCCAACGGGTATCTACGCCGCGATTCATAAGGACGAGCCGGGCGATCATGTGAGCCGGGTTCTCGCCCTCTCCGGCATCTCAATTCCGAACTTCTGGCTTGGTCTGTTGTTGATTCTCTTTGGATCGTTGATCCTTGGGCTATGGCCGGTGTTGCCACCGCGTGAACCGTTATGGCACCCTGAGATGCTCTGGTATCTTATTCTTCCGGGCATTACCATTGGAACTGCCTCAGCAGCAACTCTGATGCGTATTATGCGCACGGCCATGGCTGAAGAACTCAACAAGGAGTACGTGCGCACCGCTCGCGCCAAGGGGCTTCCCGAACGGACGGTTATTCTCAAACATGTACTCCGCAACTCGCTGATCTCCGTGACCACTGTTGCTGCCTTCCTGACGGCGAATATTGTTGCCGGATCGGTCGTTGTCGAGGTGGTCTTCAGTTGGCCTGGTCTTGGAGAGGCCTTCATTACCGCGGTCACGAGCCGCGAGTTGTTCCTTATCACTGGTATTACTCTGGTGACCGGACTGGCAATTATCCTTGCCAACTTGGTCGCTGATATCATCTATGCCTTCCTTGACCCACGTATCCGCTATGACTAACCTATCATGACGACTGATCGTGGACGCATTCAGATCACTGGCTTTGATCCAGCCGACGCACAGACCTCTGCAACTGATGTCTCGTCGATTGCTCCCTCGGCGGATGAGTCACCAAGTCGGCTTCGCCGACTCATTATGCGGTTCCGGCGAAATCGACTCGCCGTGCTGGGCGTTGTCGTTGTTGCTGGCATGAGTCTGGCAGCCCTCTTTGCCCGACCAATTTCAATCGCCGGCGTTCCGGTACAACCGTTCTCGTTGGCACCGTATGATCCGACTGTCCGGGTTGCCCTGCAAGGTTCAAGCGCCAGCATCTATGATCCACCCTCTCTTGCCCACCCAATGGGAACCGATGGTGACGGTCGTGACGTGTTCTCCCGGTTGCTCTTTGGTGGTCGCCGGAGCATCTCAATTGGTTTTCTTGTTGTTGTTCTAACTGCCACCGTCGGACTGGTCTATGGGGCTATCGCCGGCTACTACGGTGGCCGGGTTGATGAGGTGTTGATGCGGCTTGTCGATACGATCTTTGCCTTCCCAGGGCTTGTTCTTGCCCTTGTTGTCGTGGCGGTGCTTGGACGGGGCTACTGGCAACTGGTCCTTGCTTTTAGCCTCTTTGGCTGGGCCGGGTATGCCCGCCTAATCCGTGGGGAAGTCCTTTCGATTAAACAAGACGAGTATGTCCTTGCGGCACGAGCGCTTGGTGCTCGCGATCGATCCATTATCTTCACTCATGTCGTGCCAAACGCCATTGCTCCGTTGATCGTTCAGGCTTCCCTCTCGGTTGGCACTGTTGTTATCGGCGTCGCCGCGCTTGGCTTCCTGGGGCTTGGCTTTGAGCAAGCTCCAGAATGGGGCACGATGCTTAACAATGCCCGAGAGACGATCATTTCCGGCCCTGGTGGCCAGACGTACTGGTGGGCAACAGTCTATCCCGGTCTGGCGATTTTCCTGTTTGTGATGGCGATGAATCTCATTGGCGATGGTATCAACGATGCCTTAGACGCCCGTGATCAACCAACGGCCCGGCAAGGAGGTGGCGGGTAATGGCGCTGCTGGAGGTCGACGATCTCACCGTTACTTTCTATACCGAAAGCGGCGCAGTCACCGCCGTTGATGGCCTTTCATATCGCATTGACCCAGGGGAACTCTATGGTGTTGTCGGCGAAAGCGGTGCCGGCAAAAGTGTGGCTGCCCTTGCGGTTATGCGATTGCTTGAGGACCCAGGGGTAATTGATAGTGGCACGATTCGGTTTAATGGCCAGGATCTTCGCGCACTGTCCCCATCGGAGATGCGTGACGTGCGTGGCAATAACATCGCGATGGTCTTTCAGAACGCACAGACGGCGCTGAATCCGGCATATACGATCGGTGAGCAGATCGCTGAAGCTGTTCGGCATCATCTTGGATATGATGATACGACGGCTCGTGACCGGGCGATTGCCCTGCTTGATACGGTGGGTATTCCGGACCCAGAGGCCAGATCCCGTTCCTATCCACATGAACTCTCTGGGGGCATGCAACAACGAGCCGTTATCGCGATGGCTCTGTCCTGCGAACCGGACCTGCTTATCGCGGATGAACCAACAACCGCGCTTGATGTCACGACTGAAGCAACCATTCTTGAGCTTCTGCGTCGCCTGTCGACGGACTTTGATATGGCGGTCCAACTCATTACTCATGACTTAGGCGTTATTGCAACGCTTTGTGACCGTGTGCTTGTCATGTACGCCGGGCAAGCTGTTGAGAAAGCCACCGTTGAGGAGCTTTATTATGACCCGAAACACCCCTACACCGTTGGCCTGATGAGTTCAATTCC
Source organism: Salinarchaeum sp. (assembly GCA_041639835.1). Taxonomy (GTDB): domain Archaea; phylum Halobacteriota; class Halobacteria; order Halobacteriales; family Salinarchaeaceae; genus CAZFMU01. Next base: position 1,181 of record JBEQBL010000147.1, on the reverse strand, counting down.
GCGTATTGGCGTCGATCGTGACCGGCTCTCGACCGTGCCTGGCACGATGCCAGATCCACAGTCGTTCCCGCCTGGCTGTCGATTTCATCCACGGTGTCCATATGCTGAGGAGGTCTGTGCACGGATTGACCCGCCGGTTGTTGATCCGGAGACAGGGGCTGATGCCTCCGATTCCAATACTCGTCGCGGTGCATCGTGTCTGGCCTACACCGGTGATCTTGACGGTGAACTTGATTATACGGTCACAGTCACGGACTCGGGCCCCGATCCCACGTCCGGAACCCGCTTCTCCACTGGAGGTGATGATGATGCCTGAGGATAAGCCACTCCTGCGTGCCGAACATCTTGAAAAGCACTTTAGCTCCGCATCCGGGCTCCTTGATCGTCTATTGGGCCGTTCTGCGGCCATCCGTGCTGTTGATGACGTGACGCTTGAATTATATCCCGGTGAGACACTTGGTGTCGTTGGCGAAAGTGGCTGTGGCAAAACAACCCTTGGACGAACGTTGCTTCGCCTGCTTGAGCCAACTGCCGGGCGCATCTATTATCGTCACCCGGTCGATGGATCGTCAGATCGACAAGAAATCGAACTCACAGCCGTCTCCGATAGTCGTCTTCGTGACCTTCGAACCAATCTTCAGTATATCTTCCAGGATCCCTTCTCAAGTCTCAACCCGCAGATGACCGTTGGCGAGATTATCGGTGAACCGCTTGATATCCATGACATTGCCACTGGACAGGCCCGCACCGATCGAATTCATGAGCTGCTCCGTACCGTCGGCCTGGCCCCACAACATATAGAGCAGTATCCACATGAGTTCTCCGGGGGGCAACGCCAACGTATCGGCATTGCACGCGCCTTAGCCGTTGATCCTGATATCATCGTGTGTGATGAACCGGTATCAGCACTTGATGTCTCCGTCCAGGCACAGATTCTGAACCTTCTTGCCGACCTCCAGGATGAGTTTGATCTTTCCTATCTGTTTATCGCGCATGATCTCAGTGTTGTTGAGCACCTTGCCGACCGCATCGCGGTCATGTATCTGGGTGAATTCGTTGAAACCGGTTCCACACAGGCTATTTTCAACACGCCATCGCACCCGTATACAACGGCTCTGCTCTCGGCGATTCCCGAACCCGATCCAGCCTGGGACGGACAGCGAGTGTTGCTCTCGGGCGAT
>JBEQBL010000146.1:0-5259 GCA_041639835.1 Salinarchaeum sp. | reverse complement strand
GAACGCCCACTTGTGCCCCCACGACGCACCAGTACGCTCACGGATGTCGGTCAAATCCTCAAACGCGATCACCGAACATCCGTACTCACGGGCTTCAGCCACTAACTCGTTCGATATCCGGTGGGGCGTTATCTTGAATCGGCCTTCCTCTTTCCGTCCAACGGATTAGATGTTCTCGTGCGCCCACCGTGTGCCACATTCTTGGAGGTCGCCACGTCGGGTTTCGTACTCACGTCGCCAGTGGTCGAACTCGTCGCCAGTCCAGAACGTCCCGGTTGAGGCAACTGCAAGATTGTTCACGCCGAGGTCTACCCCGAGAACCGTTCCGTTCTCGATGGCATCCTGTGCCGACGTGTCAGACTTCATGTCCGTCTTTGTGTGGATGTGAAGCATCCAATTGCCGTTATTGTAGTGCAGTTCTGCCCCTGTAGTTTCGTACTCGTCCGAAAAGAAGTAGTCCGCGTGGGGCGTCTCTCGCTGTTCGTCAGGTAATACGTACTTAGCTTCGATCCAACCGTCTGTGGTGGCGAGGATCACGTACTCGTCGTGGAACGTGGCGGTGCGGTGGTCGTAGACGATGTGTGGGCTGGTGAAATAAGGCATCGACGCTTTCTTGCCTTGTTTCCATTTTTCAAACCACGCTCTATCATACGTAGGCTTGGTGGTTTAGAAGCATTGTGGAGTCAGCCCTGTCGTAGTCGGCGGATTGTGGTTCTGAGCGTACGCGCTTGCTCCCCCCCGTGAACGGGTGGGTTTCCGCGCTGTTACCGCTATGAGTCGCCCACCTGGGGGCGTTTATGTCGTTGCCGGCTGTTGTGCGTACCACCAGTCGTTCTGGCACTTACTCAATATCAAGTACTTCGACTTCAAACTTGAGCGGTTCTCCGGCCAAGGCGTGGTTAAAATCAATCCGCACAACCTCATCATCAACACTGGTGATCCGACCGACTTCCCCGTCAGCCGTTTCAACACGGTCGCCCTCTGCTGGCATCTGCCCATCAAGCATCGCGGTAAACTCCTCAGCATCGTAAGCCTGTACGAGCTCTTGATTATGCTCGCCATAGGCCTCTTCCGGCGGAATCACAATTGTTGGGGTATCACCGACTTCATACCCCAGCAAGCCATCCTCAAGTCCCTCAATAATTCTCCCGCCACCAATCTCGAATGTTAATGGCTCGTACTCCTCCTCAGCACGTCCATTCTCAAGAAATCCAGCCTCTCGGGCTACTGACGCCCGTGATGTATCGAATACCTGTCCATCTTCCCGTCGGCCAATATACTCGATAGTTACCGTACTGCCGTTTGTGATTGCCATACGAATATAAGACCCCACAAACAGATAAGCTATCGCATGGGCATCGCCATCGGCTGCTGATCCCCAGACATCGTAGTGATATCGGTGCATCCGATTTGGATCTCTTCTCCCGGTATCCCTCTGTCACATATCATAGTACCGGGGTCCGATACTACCGCTTTCTGACCAAGGGATATCTAGAGATTTGATATATCGGTATCGTCCACGTCAAACTGCTCCACGGCCCGTTCGGCACTATCACAGGTCTTACAGTAGTAGTTCTCCCCCTCACGGGTAGCATACACCGTTACGCCAGCAATCACAAACGCTTTGCCGTACTCACGTTTGACGCCCTGTGTCACGTCTCCATGGCAACTTGCACACACCTCAGTGGTCCCTGTTGCTGGTGTCGTATCGACGACTTGGACCCAACCGAAAGTCCCTACGGGATGATTCTTGTTTAGTCGGTCACGTACCTGTGGTAACGTAAGGGCCCCAAGACCCCCAAGGACGATGGCGCTCAGCAGTGAGGACAGCAGTCCCATCGTTGGGTCAGTCAGTGACCCAAGAGCTGACAACAGCAACAGTCCTCCAAGTGCGATTTGTCCATAATACAGCAACTCGGAGGTGTCGGAACTACTGGCGTCTGCTGTTGGCGTCTGTCGAACCCCACAGTTAGGGCACAGTTCCGCTTCCGCGACAAGCTCCTCACCGCAAGCGGTACAGTAGACTGTCTGTTGAGTCCGCCGATCAACCGACGCCTCCCGACTGGTGCCACAGTGTGGACACAGACTAGCCTGTTGTTTGACCAGTTCACCGCAATTTGCACAGAACTCCTCATCGGGTGCAGCAGTCATCGCCTTTTAGTTGACATACTGACGCTGGAACTCCTCGTCAGATTTGGTTAGATAGATGATTCCCTCAATGAGGCCGACAATTGCTGGGATCAGGGTCCAGACAAACAGGATATAGACAACGCCCCGCACGGTATTGCCTAAATAAAAGTGGTGAGCCCCAATGCCGCCCAGCAAAATTGCTAAAAGCCCGGCAGCGGTGCGATCCTTGTCACCTGATGCCTCTGCGTCATCTTCTAGGCTAACACCACACTCCGTGCAGATCTCTGCCTCCTTTTTGACAACCGATCCACAGCTGCTGCAATACTCCTCGTTCGCCCCAAGTGTCGCCTCACTCATGACACTCACACCCATAGACCGTGGCTGTATTAGTTTTACGGTCATATGAACGATAAATTGACAAATATATATGTTTTTGTTGACTGGTGTCCTGATTATATAGTACTATTTAACGATATTAGGGGACACTATTGGATGTTTATTCAGATCATCATCCAACACGAATACTGCATGGAAGACAATGGTATATATACCGTTGTTGTGCCAGTTGTTTATATCCAGGTATTATTTGGGGTTTTCTCTGAAACCAGTCACCACTGGTTGCAGTGATATGGCAGTCAACTTCCATCGCCAGCATTGTTGTATTTACTTTCTTTGCCCTATTTTCCTCTGTCTGTTGTTCGTACAGAACCCAAAGCGGCTCACATACTCCCGTCTGCAGGAGCTGTGCTCAAGTGATGTACTGGCGCAGTTGGCTGACTGGTGGTTACCGCCGGCAGCACAATCTCGGTCAGATATCGCTGCCAGGTCGTCGCCGGTGTTTTGAAGATACTCTTAATGGTGTCCGTCGGTGCCGGCAGTACTGCCTTGAGCAGTGTCGTGCCGGCGGTATGCATATCCGCTGACGCTGACTGGGCTGTAGCTCTGGCCGCAAGATAGAGTCCAATTGTGAGCGTTAGATACCGTCTGGCAACGCGCTTTGGAGCTGTAACGCTGGGAATTGTCCGGAGGTACTTGACAGCGTGTGTCGATCCAATATCAACGTCCTGTTTGATCCATTGGTTGATCGTATCTGGTGGAGATTCTGGATCAAGTGCTTTGGCGGCTTGTCTAACCAGTGCTATCTCCTCCGTGGCAATGTCATGAAATACATCGCCAACAATGACCGTATCAGCACCAGCAGCTAACATTGCTTGACTCTTCTCTCGGGTGTCAATGCCCCCACCGTACCAGAGCCGTGCTCTTGTCAGATCATCAGCCACCGCGTCCACGATATCAATCGCTTCCTCGGCACCATACGTGCCCGAGTATTCAATATAAATAACCTCGCTTTTGAGATGTCGATCAGCTACAAGCGCCCGCTGACGAGCGATCTCCGGGGTAAGTACATTGTCTGCCGTTACGCCGCTTTGTCGAGCTGCTGCACTGTCGGGATTTTGAACAATGTATGCTTCAAACACAGCTTGGTCAAGAAACCACGACATCGCAAAGCTGGTCGCTGTGTCCCCAAGCACCGATCTAACCGGCCATGGGAGTTTTTGCTTGATCAATTCCGGTAGCATGTTATCGTTGAGATATTCTAGCCCCTTTCCAAGCGTCCCTACAAGCGCATCCGTCTGCCCGTTAAGGACCTCCGGAATTGCGATAAATGCCGCCTGTTCCCGCGTTTTATTTGACACATGCGTGGCTTCGCTTGGCTCATGAAAACTCGGTGTCGTACTAATATCAAGCAACGCAAACGTTTCCTTGGTGTTTTGTGCCGTTACACTCCGTGAGCCACCAACTGAGATAGCGTCGGTATGCTGTAGGTAAAAGGGATAACATATGGGTAATCGCTTTGCCTCCTCCGGGTCGACTTTGGTGATATGTTGCCATTCCGTTGGGACTGGGTTCGTTGCCCTACCGAGCAGTGCCTGCTTTCCAACGCGGGCGCCAGTGGTCAGGGTCCGTAAAGCGTGACCAAGAGCCATGAGACAGCGTATATATAGCTCAGTCCAATGTGTAGATTAAACTCCCGAAACAACCGCCGTCAATTGCGGTTGCCAGCCCCGTCTTGGGGCCGCTTGGTGAATCATTTCCCGGTCAGTAACGCCTCTGCGATGCGCCCGGCAACATACCCGGCGCCGTTTGTGAGATGCGCAACGATAACTACCGCCACAAACCCAATTCCAGCTGCTAAGGCACCTTCTGGCACCGTCTCCACAGTCCAGGTCACCGGCTGTCCATTGACTTCCCCAAACTGATGTGTCATTGGTCGATCCACAAGTGAGACCATCAATAATAAGGCTCGTCCAAAGGCCACCGCCAATAGAAGTCCAACAATCCCAACCCACGATTTGAGTAGCAGAAAGCCCAGTCCGCGCCACGTCAGTGCATCATCCATAACAAAACGGAGCTTTTCGCCCGGTGATCCCTCCGGAATGATTGCCGGTGATGGTCCAAGTGAGACATTCAAAAGTAGCTGTGCTAACCATCGCTCAAAGGAGACAGCCACCCGTACCAACAGCATGAGTAGCAACAGGAATACAATCCCAATGCCGACTACCGATGTCGCCAGACTGAGAGTGAATCCAACTCCAAACACTACTGTATACACGAAGACTCCAAGCGGGAAGGCGAGCAGCAAATACAGGAGGCTTTTGAATAGCTGCCCGTGTGTGAATACCCCGAATATCTGTCGTAAAATCCCGGACTGCTCCGATGGCTGCTGACGTGTACTGTTCATATCAACAAGTCACTCCGTCCTTTCACCCGTTCAGGGATAAGGTCAGCCCAGTGTTGCAGGCTGTGTAGCCTGTGCCTGTGACCCACCCTGGGAGTTGTCAGTCTTCTACCTCTACAGAATTGACATCCTCCTCCGCCTTTAGTGATAACGAAACTTCTGGATGAACTGAGATAGAGACTCAGTCGAAGAACGTATCTCTCCCTTGTCTCTGCCACGTGGAGTACCCAAAACTTCTCTGAACTACTACAGGCGGAGGAATCCCACGGCACCGCACCGCTGGGTTGGGAGTTTCAGGTGTGCAGTGCCACCGACCCCCGACACGATGAGAATTCGTGTGGGGGTCACGGACTGGGACGGGTGAAACTGCTGTGAGTGGCAAGCCCCCG
>JBEQBL010000145.1:0-5285 GCA_041639835.1 Salinarchaeum sp. | reverse complement strand
CCAACGACAAACCGCCCATAGATCGTTGCAACCCATGCAACAACCAACGCAAGCAGTGTTGCTGCAACCGCAATTGGCAATCCGACGACCGTCACTGCAACCCCCACAATTCCAATCCCCGTGACCACAACTGCAAGTAGCCCGGTGGCCACTGTTCGTCCTGGGGTCGTTCCAACGGTTCGCACAGCCACATCAGCAAATCCAGGCGCCAGATACAGCAGTCCAACGCCAAGTAACAGTGTCGCAATGAACAACAGTCCGTTAGCAACGGCGCCTACGAGTGTGGGTGATGGAAGCAACGATAGCTCCTTGGCTGCCTGAATCTGACCCTCAACGACTCCCTCACGGTCGGTGAGTGTTCCACGATAGATGAGACTACCACCGACTTGGGCTGTCTCCGCTATCCGGATGCTGTTGGCAACCACATTCACATCTCTCTCGACCGTTCCGGCCACTGTTGCTGTTCCTGCCACCGCTCCATACGACCCCTCGATTGTTCCTGATGGCGCAAGTATGACTGTTCCACCATATCCTAACGCGTTTTCGCCGACTGTTCCAGCAATCGATACGTTTCCGCCATAGGCGCGGACAATTCCGGTTACTTCCGCCTCCTCAGCGATACGAACAGTACCCCCATATGCATACACATCTCCCTCAACAGTCCCTTCGATGACAACTGTTCCTCCGGTTGCAGTGACATTATCGGTCACACGATCATCCGGCCCAATGACAACCGTCCCCCCAACGCGGCTATCGCCTGCGGCGACGCCAGTACATATCAAAACGCCCGCAAGGAGAAGTCCCATTATAATCACAAACCGCAGTTGACGCCTATGCCCTGCTTCAAGCAGTGTATATCCCCTCATTGTGTGGCGATGATCCGGGCGTATACAAGAGTATTCGTCCTTGTTTCTGGGGATGAGCCCCAGGCACCCGTCTCCACGTCGCTCCGTTGTTCACCCCGTCTTGACTGTCCGTCGATCACAGTGACTGAGTTTTGAGGCTGATAGACTGCGCGATGAATTCACCGGTCCACTAAGAAGACAGCGACCGTGGGATCCAGAATGCTCCTTTGTAGGGTCTGTGACTATGATTCCTGCTACTCGCTTGCGTCCTCGGGTTGTCCTCCGTCAGCAACGGCTTCGACATCCGGTCCCGTGCGGGCGCTTTGAATATTGGTATAGCCCATGTATCCCAGAATAATGGCCAGGGCAACCAGCACAAGGGCAATCACACTCTGCAGTGTCAGGGAGATTACCTGGAAGAGTTGGTCGCTAAGACCGCCGGAGTTGATTATCTCAAGAATGCTTGTCGGATTCCGGTAGAGACCGATGACAAGCAGTGCGGTGATTGTTACGCTTAACATCAACACCAGTGGCACCCCGGTTGACAGCAACTGCTTGTTGCTGTCCCAGTTGGCAAGCCATACAGTTGCCACCAGCAGGGCCAATGCCGCCAGTGCTTGATTTGCCCCACCAAACAGCGGCCAGATTGTTCCCCAGGTGTCTGAGGCGACCAGCAAGTACCCTAACACGGCCGTGGTTCCGGCGTTCACGTACCGATTGGCAAACGTCTGCTGGACACTCGTATCCGGTGTTCCAATCAGTTCCTCAACCATGTACCGACCAAGTCGCATTGCGGTGTCAGTGGAGGTCAACAGGAAACTCAGGAAGACAAGTGCGATAAACGTCGCCGCGGCGGCGACCGGAATGCCCAGTGTGGTCAGCAACGCGCCCCCACCGGCAGGGAACGTCGCAATGGCATTGCTTAGACTGCCGGTTGTGGCTGCAACAATTGACACGGCAATAATAGCTGTCAGGGCCAGCAGTCCTTCGCCGAGCATACCACCATATCCGATCAACCGGGCGTCACTTTCCTTATCAAGTTGTTTTGCGGTCGTTCCTGACGAGACAAGTGAGTGAAAACCACTGATTGTTCCACAGGCGATTGTCACAAACAGGAACGGGAACAGCGGCCCCAACTGGGAGTGAACAAATCCAGTGAATGCGGGCACCTGTGTCTCCAAGGCCGTGATCTCAACGCTTTCAATTCCAGCCCCAGCAATTGAGACTTCGACGGCATCAAAGCCAGCGACAACCCCGACAACAACACCCAGCAGCATGGCCCCGATGCCGCTGTACAGCAGTGAGGAGGTCAAAAAGTCACGTGGCTGCAGTAACACCCACACCGGTAGTGTGGCTGCAATAAATGAGTACAGCACAACACCAACAGCCCATCCGGCGAAGTTAGCGCCATTGGCCTCCGCAAGTGGGAGTGAGGAGGCAATAGGACCAGGCTCACCAAAGAGCGCGATTGTCCCAGCTGGGAGCCCCTCCGAGGCAAAGAGAGCAATCGGATACTGGATGCCGACCCATACCCCAGCGAAAATCGCCGCGATAAAGACGATCGCCCCCGGAAGGAAGGGTCCGTTGAGCTGGTACAGATAGATTCCAAACAGGATGGCCAGCCCAATATACAGTATTGTCGCCGTCGCTGAGGAGGGTAATGAATTAAGCACCGTTGCAATCAGGAAGACAAACGCCGCAACAACCAGTACAATCAGTAGGAAGGCGAAGACCAGCAGCATATTCTTCCCGCGTTTGCCGACGTATTCCCCGATGACGTAGCCGATTGACTTCCCCTCATGACGAATACTTGCTGAGAGGGCCATAAAGTCATGAACGGCCCCCAAAATCGGATTGCCAATGGCAACCCACAGCAATGCTGGGAGCCAGCCAAAGGCGGCAACCGCGGTAATCGGGCCGGCAATTGGTGCTCCACCCGCAATACTTGAGAAGTGATGCCCCAACAGGACCGGCTTTTTCGACGGTACGTATTCCTGCCCGTCCTGATATTTGTGTGCCGGCGTCTCGTTTGCATCATCCAATTCAGCAATCTGACTCGCTAGATACCGTGAGTACCCGAAGTACCCAATCGTGAATGTGATAATCGTCAGCCCAACTAACCAGACGACACTTACCATATATCGTCTCTAAAATAATCTCTTGCACTTAAATTATGAGGGTTCACTTTTTAAAATGAGGTATATGTTTTACCCGTGTGTCTTATCGCGAGACACACCCCTGCTCCCGCATCAGGCACGTGTCCTTAATACTGTTAGAAACGCTATGGCTCGACCGCATCGGTAGGGACCGTTGATGGGACGGCTGTTGCTAGATCCTCAAGTACAGTCGCGTCAATATCATGTGGCCGTGCTGTAATACGTGCGACAATTGGCGGTGCTAATTCGGTCTCAATTTCCTCAAGCCGCTCGGCCTCGGTATCACGACGAGCCATAAGATACGCAGCTCCGGTGCCGGTTTCATCGGGATCCGGCTTTGGGGTGAGTTTATTTACAATTAGTCCATCAACAGTCAGATCAAACTGCTGTAGTTCCGTTACGGCCCGATCGGTTTCGTTTACTGACAATTGATCCGGATTGAGCACCAAATAAAAGGCTGCTTCGTCCCGCAGTTTGCGCTTGGCGAACTGAAACCGATCACGCCGGGCCTCCAATTGAGCGATAATTGGATCGCCCTCCAGTGAACGTGTAGGAGTCTGGTCACCGATGGCGGCTTTCTCATACCGATCGATACTTTTCGTTCGCTTATCGATTAGCCGATCAATCCACTCCTCAAGCAACTCCGGCAGTGTCAGTAATCGCAATGTGCTTCCTGTAGGGGCCGTATCAAAGACAATGCGATCGTACTCCGGACCATGGGCATCCATAATATCGATAAACCGGTCAAACAACGCCGCTTCGTATGCCCCTGGTGTCTGATGAGCCAACTCAAGATGCCGTTTCAGTTCGTTGACGATTCCTGGGCTTACTTGTTCGGCAAGTTGATGCCGGATCTCGTTCATGTGGCGTTCTGATTCGGCTTCAGGATCAATTTCGATAGCATCAAGCCCCTCAACGCCCGTAACCGCGGTTGGTTCCGCGCGGAATGACTGTCCGAATACATCCGAGGTACTGTGGGCAGGATCCGTTGATACGAGCAGTGTTTTGGCCCCGGCCTGAGCAGCAGCCAGTCCAACGGCACTGGAGACAGTTGTCTTTCCGACTCCGCCCTTTCCGCCAATAAAAATAAGCTGTGCAGACATTGCAATTAGAAGTGATATTGTTGGCCTTTTCGCTCAATCACTGACTCACGATCCCACATTCGTCGCTCCCAGGCGGTAAACTCCGATTCAAGATACGGAAGCAGTTCAGCAGTATAGTATGCGACCGGGTTTGGAATGCCGAAGGCATCGGAAAAACAGAGCAACATAAATGCGTCTTCGAGATCCTCTGCTTCCTTCTCAAGAATCCCAAATGCCGGGTGTTCGATCATGCTATGATACAGCTGATGTAACACCCGCTGCACCTGCTCATAGTAGGTGGCGATTCGATTGGCTAATTCCATGTTCATATTTTACGACTGGTGATTATTATAAATCATCGACCCGACGAGAGAATCCCAGTCCCGAGCAGGTGGCTGTCGGCTACTCGCCACCAACGGTCTGATTTGTCCGTACCCGTTGGTCCTCTGGGTTGACAATCGCCGTTTCTTGACCGCGACGGACCGGAATCCGGTCAATGACATTTCCATCCTCGTCAGTGATTAATATATAGTAGATAATGCCTTCCCCGTCTGTCTCGTCGTCCCGGTCGACTACTTGATCCTGCTCGTTAAGTGTTCCATTAATAAACGCTCGTACTTCAGCGTCGCTCTGGATTTCGACAGCTCGTGATGTTTCGGCATTCACAAAGACATTGCGCGTGACATCGGTGAAGTCTGTCGGCGAGACTTTTACATGCCACCACAGGTCGTCATCAACTGTCACTGGCACCGGTTCAGTAATCACAAAGTTCTGCCCCCAGTTTGTCCGTGAATCGGATGATCTTGCGATCCCCATGGCCCGTTCCGGTCCGGTCAGCGTCTGTTCTTCTGTTCCAAAGAAGGTGTATGTCCCTGTCCGAGCATCAAGAAACCAGACTTCGTCAAGTCCGCGTGTATCTTCTCCATATGGCTCCATTGCGGTTACGTATGTGAGCCGTTCTCCTTCAAGATCGATCACAAACGGCTGCTCATTGTCAGCCCGTGATGGTAATCGTGCAAGCTCGACTTGCCCCTTATGTGCTCCGACAACCGGGAGTTGATTGATAATCCCATTCCGGTAGCCGAGAGCACTCATTTCCGCACGCGTGACCGTAAGCGGATATAGTCGCTGTCCATCAAGTATTGTGCTTTCTCGTGCTTCTTCGGGTGTGAGGTGATCAATCGTTCCATCCGGATGGACCA
>JBEQBL010000144.1:0-5342 GCA_041639835.1 Salinarchaeum sp. | reverse complement strand
GGGCCGAGCCAGTACGGCCCCCGACTCGGACAGCGGCTTTGGGAGGCTTGCCCGAGACTCAAGATACCTGTTTTCGAGAGTATGCCAATCACGCTTACGGGATTCAGCCGTGGGCTTTCTCCCTGCTCCCGCTGTAACTCCGAACGCCGCCCATCGGCGGGAAGAAGACTTCCTCGCACAATCGTGCCCAGGGCCAATCGTCAACTGCTCTGGGGGCACGCCCCGTTGCATCCGCCTTGATTCCTTTGTGAACACTATCGTTACCGAAACGCCATCTGGAGAACGTGTCGGAATACCTGTGGTCGCTCAATCATCGGCAGATGGGCTGTCTCAGGGATAATTGAGATACCAGCAGACGGCATCTCTATGGCGAGGTGCTGTTGATTCCGCAATGGTACTAATCCGTCTTCCTCGCCGGCAATCACGGTTGTTTGAGCGTTGATTGTGGACAGTATATCCCGGACATCGAAGTGATGACAGGAAAGTAAATCACGGCGAAGTGTATCAATCCCGACATCCTGAAATGCCCGTCGGGTTGCCGTCTTTAATTCTGGAGTAGGTGCTGCAAACAGTTGCCCCGGCTGTTGAAGCGTCTCAGGGAGTGTTTCGGGGTGGCGGTGGACAGCCTCGTACAGTGACTGCTCAAGTGACATCTGTGCACCAGTTCCTGAGAGGACAACAGTGTCCGGGCGTATACGCCCGGAACGCAACGCTTGCACAATAACAGCCCCACCAAGTGATACCCCAACAACCGCAGTCGCCTCGGCTGCCCGCCAGACAGCCACAAGATCATCGACATAGGCGTTGAGTGTCGGCATCCCAATGGCGATGGTCGACGGAAGCGGATCCGAGGCGCCATGCCCGGCAAGATCAAGCGCAATGACCGGACGCTCCTGAGCTATCGGGATTTGAGAGGCCCAGACTTCATGCGTGGCCCCACTCCCATGGACAAATACGATCGGGGGCAAGGCCTCTGATCCGATCTGATCGTGTACCCGATAGGCGATATCACGTCCATGATGTGTGACAATCTGCATAGCTCGTTCGTGATCCCTGATGATTGGTCCATATGTCGGCGATAGACTTTATATTCGCTATGGCCTACACGTAGATATGCGTGAGCGGCAGTCAGATACGGCTGATACCGATACCCAAGAACCCGAAAAACAATCACTGCTAAAGACCGTCGCGACCGGCGCTGCGAGTGTTGGCCTTGGCGCAATTGCCGCCGGACTGGGACTAGAGGGGCTTGAAGCACTTGAAGAGGCCGAGGACACTGGCGTCGAAATCACCGAAGGCGACGACTACTATTGAACCGACCACGAACACGGGAAGGCCATTATAACGATCAAGGCCTTCTCGCTAAACCAATGTTATCACGCTTTGTCAATACGAGTGCCCTGTTACCGGCATCAACTGCTGTCGTGCGGAGACAAAGGCGTCTTCGCAACTGTCACTACCACCCAAGGATGAACCCGAGGGCAACGAGAATCGAGTAATGATGCCTCGACGAACTGTCATTGATGAGGATGGAACCCGATACCTACTGCTCAAACAGTCAGAGGATGCCAGTCTTGTTCGAGAGTTAGAGACAGGGACTCGCCAGCATATCCCAACCGCAAACCTGGAACCAGTGGACGATGTGTCAACAGTCGAGTCAATTTTGACGCCATTTCCGGAGCCAGTACAGACGGTCATAACGGCCGTTCATGACAGACAAGCCTTCGCCTTATTACAAGAACTTGACGTTGATGGCCCAACGGCTGTGACAACGTTATTATCCGAGTATGAATACTGTGAGCGGGAGTTGCATGGGCTCTTGGCGGAATTCCAAGCTGCTGGGCTTGTTACCGAAGTCACCGTGACGGGGACACGCGGGTATCGGACGACCGATACGGCAACGACAGCCTTGCGGCATCTTCGAGAAGTTCCCGACAACTAGTAATCTGCGGCAGCAGCTGTTATATAGCTAACTTTTGAATCCAAAGTAATAGCCGGGGTAAACTCCGCCTGTGCAAGCAGCAACCTACCTAAACGAGAAGCCCATAGGGAGTATTATATGACCACCCGGCAGACACGAGTTGAGATTACGGGGATGTCCTGCGCCAACTGCTCGGCGGCTGTTGAGGACGCTGTCACAGCACTGGATGGCACCTCAGAGGTGGACGTTAATTTTGCCACCGAGGAAGGACGTGTTGTCTACGATCCCGAGACAGTCTCACTGGCAACGATCTATGAAGCAATTGATGAAGCTGGCTATGAGGCGACCACAGACACAGTCACAATCACCATTGCTGATATGTCCTGTGCCAACTGTGCAGAGGCAAATGCAGCCGCGTTAGCTGATCTGCCGGGGGTCATCAATGCTGAAGTTAATTACGCAACTGATGAGGCACAGGTCACATACAACCCCACTGAGAGTGCGCCGGAGCGTTTCTATACCGCAATTGAGAAAGCCGGGTACACGCCGGTTCGCGAGACAGACACCTCGGACACAACCCAAGACGCCGGTGAGGTCGCTCGAAATGCAGAGACCCGTAAGCAACTCCGGTTGACGCTGTTTGGGGCTGTCCTATCGGCGCCATTGTTGATACTATTGCTTGAACGATTTCTGTTAGGTGGTGGTGTCCTGCCGGAGACACTCTGGGGGATACAGGTCGGATGGATCGAATTTGCGCTTGCGACCCCAATTCAGGCGGTCCTTGGCTGGCCATTCTACAAGAACTCCTATACGGCGCTTGTCAAGAATGGCCGCGCCAACATGGACGTACTCATTGCGCTTGGCTCCTCAACAGCGTATCTGTACTCGGTTGCGGTGCTTAGTAGTGTCATTGCTGGGGACCTGTACTTCGATACCGCCGCATTGATTCTGGTCTTTATTACTCTCGGTAACTATCTCGAGGCTCGATCAAAGGGCCAAGCGGGGGCCGCATTGCGCAGTCTTCTTGAAATGGAAGCTGAGACGGCTACGCTTGTGACCGATGACGGGACCGAACGGGAAGTGCCACGCGAGGAGATTACCGTTGGCGACCGAATGCGAGTGCGTCCAGGTGAGAAGATCCCAACCGATGGGGTCGTCGTTGATGGGCAGTCAGCTGTTGATGAGGCAATGGTTACCGGCGAGTCGGTCCCCGTTGAGAAAGCCACCGGTGACGAAGTGATCGGCTCCACAGTAAACAAACATGGACAGCTAGTCGTTGAAGCCACCAAGGTCGGCAAAGAAACCGCCCTGCAACAGATTGTTCAGACAGTTAAGGAGGCCCAGTCACGACAACCCGATATTCAGAATCTCGCAGATCGGATCTCCGCGTATTTCGTTCCGGCGGTGATCCTCAATGCCCTCTTTTGGGCAACGGTGTGGTTGCTGTTCCCTGAGGGGATTGCAGCTGTCGTCGAGTGGCTTCCGCTATGGGGCCCGGTTGCCGGCGGCCCGGCGGTAATCGGAGGCACTGTGTCAGTCTTTGAATTTGGCGTTGTTGTCTTTGCCTCGGCCGTACTAATCGCCTGTCCCTGTGCGCTCGGGTTGGCGACGCCAGCGGCAACGATGGTCGGCACAACGATTGGGGCTCAGCATGGGGTCTTATTCAAAGGTGGTGACATTCTGGAACGGGCTCGAGATGTCGATACGGTAATTTTCGATAAAACCGGGACTCTAACCAAGGGGGCAATGGAACTAACCGATGTCATCGTACTTGACCATACACAGACAGATAGTGGTCAGCCAGCGACCGATGGCGGGTACCTCGCCGAACAGCCTCACTCAGAGACGGCCTTACTTCGGCTGGCAGCCACCGCCGAATACGGCAGCGAGCATCCACTTGCCGACGCGATTATCGACGGGGCACGGGACCGCGATATTACCGTGACAGATCCGGACGCGTTTGAAAGCGTGCCAGGACACGGCGTGCAAGCAACCGTCAATGGTGATGAGGTACTTGTTGGCACACGTAAACTGCTCCGAGACAACGGCATCGATCCATCCCCCGCCGAGACAGCGATGACACAACTTGAAGCGGCTGGCAAGACGGCAATGATTGTTGCGGTCAATGGCCGTGTCAGTGGAGTGCTTGGGACTGCCGATACGATCAAGGAGACAGCCTCACAGGCTGTTACAGCATTACAACACCGTGGTGTTACGGTCATGATGATCACTGGCGATAACAAGCGTACGGCGACGGCAGTCGCCGAGCAGATTGGCATTGCTGCTGACAATGTTCATGCAGAGGTCCTTCCCGAAGACAAGTCCAATGCGGTCGAAGAGATCCAAGCGACAGGACGGAAGGCCATGATGGTCGGAGATGGTGTCAACGATGCCCCAGCACTGGCCGTTGCACATGTCGGCACTGCGCTTGGCTCCGGAACGGATGTAGCCATTGAGGCGGCGGATATCACACTCATGCGCGATGACCCACAGGACGTCATCAAAGCAATTCGTATTTCGGAGGCAACGCTGCAGAAAATCAAGCAGAATCTAATGTGGGCACTTGGATATAATACCCTGATGATCCCACTGGCATCACTTGGATTATTACAGCCGGTGTTAGCAGCCGCGGCAATGGCCTTCTCAAGTGTCTCGGTGTTAGCGAACAGCCTGTTGTTCCGTCGGTACCGCCCGAACATGGATTATCAGTTGCTGGATCGATTGCGCCGGTGAGCCGGTCCAAACAAGTCGCCGAGCTGGTGAACAATCCAAGTGTAACTCACTGATGGAGACGGCACAAATAATGTGTACTGTTAATTCCCCTCACAAAATTATTATGTGGCGTCCTAACGAATAGAAAATATGGAATCGCTCCAGATTGACGAGATCGTGACACAGCTTGCGGAGAACGACGAGATCGAGACTGAAGCACTCCGCACGGCGGCAATGAGTGTAGATATCTATCAGTTTGAGCCGGGCGATGACGACCCAATGCACTCACACAACGAGGATGAGGTATATTACGTTGTATCCGGCAACGGGGCCATTGATTTTGGCGACGAAACACGGGCGGTTGAAGATGGCGACTTGATCTACGTGGATCCGGGAACGGAGCATCGATTTACCGACTTTGAGGAGGAACTTGTGATGGTCGTCTTCTATGCGCCACCCCATGGCGCACAGTCCTAACGGACCAGCACACTGTTTTTAACCAGCTATTCTTTGCGGAGGCAAATACGATCGCACCGAACAAGTAGCGGAGCGAAGACCAGCGTAGTCCAACCTGTCCTGTCGGCGAAGTCGTTTTGCGCTCACAACCCGATGTGTATGCATGACAAGCACTACCGAACTGGCGACATTTGTCGACGAAGCCTCCATTGCAACACTTAGCGATGACACTCAGCAGGAACTCAAAAAGCGA
>JBEQBL010000143.1:4109-5386 GCA_041639835.1 Salinarchaeum sp. | reverse complement strand
CCAGGTCACCGTTGAATGTCACCGACTCGCCGGTGACCGGCTGTCCGTCTTGGGTGACTGTCACCGTCAACTCGGTCCCTGGCGATACGGGTGGCGTTGTTGACAGGTGGATCGTATATTCCGATGCTGCATCAGTATCGTTTTCATTGCGGTCTGCTGTTGTCGCATCATCGGTGTCTGTTGCTGTTTCATCCTGTGTTCCTGGTGTTGTGCCCGGCTCGCCGGCATTTCTGGACCCGCTGGAAGTGTCATCGGCGGCCTGCCCGTCAGTTGCCATCCGACCTTCGGTGTCCGCTGTCGTGTTATCCGTCTTGGCCCCTCTCTGTGTGCCGACCTCTTTAGGGCGCCACTGGGCGTCAGTGCCCCGTTCCCATCCAGGTGTTTCAACATGGGTACCATTGTAGGTGGTATCGGTTGCTCGGGCTGCATCCCCAGCAGTTGGGGCATGTGCAATCTGTCCCCGATCGCCGGCGACGGCCTCCTCGTTTAGCCGATCCGGCGGTGTCGGATCAAATCGTTGCCAGCCATAACCCGGGAAATACACCTCCGTCCAGGCATGGGCCTCCTGATTGGTCACGCGATATCGATCTGTCGTCCCCTCGGTTGCGATTCGCTTGCCGGGGGTATATCCGGTCACATATCGGGCTGGAATCCCCTGTGTTCGTAACAACACAGCCATGCTCGCAGCCGAATACTGACAGTACCCGGCATCCATTTCAAAGAGGTACTGGTCAACCGGGTTTTCTCCGGCTGCATGACTCACATTCGTACTGTACGCCTTGCTTGTCCGTAGATAGGATTCAATTGCAACCGCAGCATCATATGATGTCTCTGCATCGGTGGTTAGGTCTGTTCCAAGCTCATGTACGCGATCCGGCACTGTTTCCGGAACCGCTGTATATGACTCTTGTACTGCCCTCGGGTACGTCTTTCCGGCTGAGCGTAGTGCCGATGGGGCTGGCCGTGTTACGTAGCTTTCAACAGTATATTCTGTTCCAGCCGGCAGCGATGTTGCTGTATGTATCCCGCCGGTCGGGGTGACACGGAGTTGGCTATCCGAGAGTCCTGTTATTCGGGCTGGCTGCCATCGTGCTGGCAAGGCGGTGGCCGGTGATTGCAAGGTAATGGTCTGGCTAACGCGCTGATCAACCGGCCCCTCCGGTGATTGTTCACCAGTATATGGAGCTGGCTCGCCGGTCCTGACCCATCCCTGTCCGGTATACCGATCGTAGGCATCAACACGCCAGTATCCTGGCGGGCCCGTCGTTTCAACAATA
>JBEQBL010000143.1:0-4099 GCA_041639835.1 Salinarchaeum sp. | reverse complement strand
GTGTCGAGGACGTCTGGAACGGGTTTGTGCTGCCGACCTGTTGGCGCTTTGGACTGCTGCTTCCGGTTGTCTGCTCACTGGCCCCTACTTGTGTGTCTGTACTTGGCGATGATTCACCGGCACTCCCGCTGCCGGCCGTGCCGCCTGGACGACTTCCTCCGGTCCCGTTTGTCGCGGATGGATCAAATGCTGATGGCGGGGCCTCGCCGCGATACATCGGGCTTGCCGCGTCGGCTCCAAGGCCCTCTCCAACTGTCCGCTCGCCGCCACCGGTGCTATCAGTCGCCTGTGAGGTGTCCTCGCCACTTGGTCCGTCTCCGATCCCGCCCGGTGCCTCGATCGTGGCCCCACCAATTCCCGGCAATGCAAGCGCAATAATGATTACCGCAGCTACTGCGGCGATTGCAAGTACCAGGTTGCCAACCCGTCGGTCTCGGTCGCCCCCGTTTGCCCCCACCATCGACGATAACCGTATGCTACATGTTATCGTCGACGGTCTTATTGGTGTCCCTACTATCCTCGTTTAGCTGTTGCAGGCCAGATCCTCATTATAAAACCGACGGTATCAGCCCTTGGACAACCGGATAGAAGACGGTCAGGAATACTTGCCATAGTCACTCCCGAAGGTGTTTTCTCACAGAAATTTCAAGCCGGATACCACGGGGCTTGACCCCCCAGGTTGTTGACTCGGTCTGTCCAACCACCGCCGCAACCTTTGATCGCCTGAGGGACCACACGGGGCCATGCCGACGACCGGAGCTACTGGTGTCTTTGTTACTCCTCGTGTTCGAGTTCAAACGCAATGGTCACTTCTGCCTGGTACTGCCGTTCCGGTACCGAGGCGACTTCAATGCCAAGGTCGTCCACTTCAGCCCAGTGAATGTTCTCAAGGGTGACATCTGCACGGTCAATTGCGTCATCGGCTGCGGCTTCAAAGCTTTCAGTACTTGTACCGACCAGAGTGATCTTTTTGAAGACCATCGTATGAACGTAGTACCTCCCCCGTCTTTGATTTTCCGCCGATACGGGTCCTCACCTGGGACCCAGGGTATCTTCTGCGTGTGGTGCTGTCCTGTGCGTGTGACTTCTATCGATCAGCTGGCCGATCACGAATAACCGTCTCTCCCGGAGCGGTGCGAGCGCCAACACCTAGGGTGACCCCGGCATTGAGACTGGTGTTAATACCCGTTTTTGTCCGGTCACCGATAATCACACCAAAGGCTCGCCGCCCGGTATCAACACGCTCGTCATCAACCGTTACCGCGATTGGGCGCTCGTCATGCCGACGATTGGCAACCATCGTCCCGGCACCGATATGCACATCAGCGCCAACAAGCGAGTCCCCAACGTAGGAGAGACGTCCAATTTCGCTATCAGACTGGACAATTGTATTGTCTAGTTCCGCTCCGTTGCCAACGGTTACCGATTCCTCGACAACGGTCTGTGGCTGGATGCGTGCATTTGGACCAATATCCGCTCCGGCTCCGATCACCGCCGGCCCCTCGATATACGTCCCTGCTCGAATGTGTGCATCTTCCCGGACAATTACCGGCCCGGTAAGGGTGGCGCCGTCCTCAACCGTTCCAGTAATCCGTCTGTCGATGTCCGAAAGAGTTGTTTTGGTGGCCGCAAGCAGTTCCCACGGGCGTTCAACAGTCACCCACGGTCCGTTGTAATCAACCACGGAGACATGCGCGCCGCTTGCAACATGCTGGTCGACGGCATCGGTCAGCTCATACTCGCCGCCAGGGCTTTTACTGACAACGTCGATGGTGTCGAAAATCGATGGCTCAAGGGCATATAGATCAAGCCCCACACGATTTGATGGCGGGTTTGCCGGCTGTTCGTGAATCGCTGTGAGCCGTGTTCCTTGGTGTTCGATGACATCATAGTTCGCAGGGGTTGGCACCGTTGTTGTTGCAATGGCATTTCCACCCTTGCTTGCAAGCGTCTCAAATACTGAGGCATCAACGACCACGTCGGCATTAATCGCGAGGAACCGATCTGTGACGACCTCAGCCGCCTGTGCGACCGCATCGGCCGTTCCCAATCGATCCGATTGCTGAATGTAGGTAATGGGGGTTCCGGCGTATGCATCGCCCACCCGTTTCCGAATGGCACCGCCACGATATCCGATTACAAGGACAAACCGATCGACAAGCGGTGCACACTGTGATAACAACCGCTCAATCAGCGTTTGCTTTCCAATTGGCAATAGCGGTTTCGGCCGTGTATCGGTCAGCGGTCGCATCCGTGTCCCGCGTCCAGCGGCGACAATAACAGCGTCCATATACGGGTTCAATCCCCCGACAGGAATAATTCCTCGGGGGGTTGTTATCGATTTGCTGCCAGTGTTGGACGCCCCCTATCGGTCTCACTATACGATTGTTCGGCGGTCTCCGGTGGTATACTACCTGTTAGCCGCAATACCGGCAGGAATTTAGGCGATCCAAACTAACTATCCGGTCATGAACCCGTCGGCAGGTCATAACACATCCTCTCGACCTGACTTAGCGGAGCCAGTCGTTCTCCAGCAGGCCCTTGATGAGCTTGCAGGTATCTTCTATATCATCAAGCCTGATGGCGACCTCTATTGGTGGAATACCCGTCTCAGCGAGGTTACCGGCTATAGCAATGAGCAGTTGGCCGAGATGCATGCTGTTGAATTTGTTCCGGAGGCCGAACGCGACCGAATCGTAACCGCGATTGATACGGCTCTTGAGAGCGGTCAGACAACAATTGAAACCCATCTTGTGGCTGCTGACGGCAAAACCCATCCCTATGAAGTTACAGCGACTCGTCTCACACGCCCGAATGACGAATTGATCGGACTTGTTGGGACCGGCCGGGATGTCTCCGATCGTCAGTCAATGCAACGCGAACTGTCTGACACCCAGTCACAACTGCAGGCAGCGGTCGACGCTGGTGCTGTTGGCACCTGGCATTGGTTGCTGGATACCGACACGATCATTGCTGGCCCGGGGTTTGCGAATATCTTCGGCTTTGATCCCGACACTGTCCAGAATGGACTCTCATCTGAGAAGGTTACAGCCACAATCCACGACGATGACCACGACCGTGTGCAAACGGCCATTAGGACTGCCATTGACAACTGCGGGTCCTTCGAGGAGAAATACCGCGTCAAGACTCTCTCCGGTGATACCCGATGGGTGATCAATCGCGGGTCGGTTGAGTGTGACGACTCGCAGACACCATACCATGTTCTTGGCGCGTTAACCGATATTACCGAACAGAAACGCTACGAACAGCAACTTGAGCGTCAGCGTGATGATCTTGAACTGCTGAATCAGGTCCTTCGCCATGATATCCGCAACGAGTTGCAGGTTGTAGCCGCCTATGCAGATCAATTGACCGAGGAATTCGAATCGGATACCGACGCCGCCGAGTATGCAACAACCATCGCCGATGGCGCTGATCGAGCCATCAAACTCACCGAAACCGCCCGTGATATGGCCAGTGTTATGCTGACCGTTGAGGAGAACATCCAGACGGTTTCCTTACGCCGGATCGTGGAATCCGAGATTGCAAACGTTCGCTCGTCATATCCTGATGCGATTCTCACGGTCCCGGACCCTATTCCTGAGGTCACCGTGCAGGCAAACGAGATGCTACAATCGGTACTGCGTAATCTCTTGACCAACGCTATCCAGCACAACGATGCCGATATCCCGGAGGTCACAATTACAACGACGCTTGATAATGAGCATGTCCGCCTTCGAATTGCTGATAACGGCCCTGGGATTCCCGATGATCGCAAGGAATCGGTCTTTGGACGCGGTGAAAAAGGACTTGACAGCCCCGGCGCCGGGATCGGGTTGTACCTCGTCCAGACACTTGTGACAGCATATGATGGCACCCTCTGGATTGAGGACAACGAGCCACGCGGGACTGTCTTTGTCGTCGAACTCAACCGCTGTTGAGTCCTATCGTCCCATCTTTGCTTCGGACCAGCCCACTTTGCCCTAATGGCTATTGCTGTGTGTTCAGGTATCGGCGGCTGTAGAGTGCCCTGTAAGGGGAAGTGAGACAGTAAAGACCGTTCCCATCGGGTCGTTATCCTGTATTGTGACTGTCCCAC
>JBEQBL010000142.1:0-5420 GCA_041639835.1 Salinarchaeum sp. | reverse complement strand
CGCTGATCGGGTCGGTCCCTTCTACAACTTCAATTCGATCTCCAACTTGTGTCACATCCGGTGACTGGGCTGCCATTGCACTGCGTTGCCAGGTAACATTGTATACCGGGTCAATTTCTTGTATCGTTGTCACGTTCCCTGGGGGCGGGGCAATATCAAACGTGGTTTCTGAGTCACCGCCGTCCAATCCGACTGCGGCAACCCGAAGGGTATAGGGTCCGCCGGTAAGTTCAATTTCCACCGAGTCTGTGGTATTATCAATCACCTCAGCGTTTGGCTCTTCGGCAATCAGTTCTGTCCACAGGCCCGGACTTCGTGTGGGAATCGTGAGTCTGATCGGTGCCCCGTTCTGCTCGATTTGAATATCCTGTGTCGGTCCGCTCAGCACCGTTGGATCGATACTTACAGGTGCTGTTCCTTGCTGTTGGTAGTCATCTTTTAACAACACGAGATTAATCTGATCGCCATCAATCAGTTGCTGTCCGGTGACCGCAAGGTCACGATTGGCATCGGTAAATCGGTTGTATAACAACGAATGCTCGTAGGTCGTTTCCGGTGGATTCCGGTATTCCGCGTATGATGGCGTATATGTCAGTAACCGCGTCTCATGTGGTTCATTGAGGATGTCGTTTTGAATCGCCGTCTCCTGTGCCGGGGTAAACGTCCCTTCGACAAGATTAGCATTATCGAGTGTCACATCCTGCTCGGGATCAACTGTTTCAAGTGTTCCCGATGGTGGCGGTGGGTTAATTGCAAGTATCCGAGTTGGATACCGAGTCCCAAGACGAACATTTGTTGATCGAACTGTATCGATTCCCCGAGCATTGTATATTGCGTTCCGGAGCTCTTGTAGATCCTCTTGGACATGCTGATTATGTTCAAATTCAACGGCAGCGTTTTGCTGGGGGACCTGATACGCTTGATAGCCCGCAAAGGCGATAATGAGTATCGCGAGCAACAGCACAAAGCCAACCCAGATTGCCTGCCCGCGACGGTCCTCACGCAGTTTCATCCGCTTGATGTACACTGTCGTCAAATAAAAACAACATGGCAGTATCGCTAGACGCCCCCGACAAATACGCCAAATACGGCCGTTGTTATACTCACCAGCAATACGCTATACTTGATCCCTCTTCGCCAAGAGCCCTCACCAAGTTCACCAGCGATTGCACCGGCGGCAAAGCCCTGGATCAACGCCGAATGAAACAGTAACATTCGGTAAAACGACTGGTCTAATTCGGTCCCGAAGGCCTGTCCAATTGGCGTCCCGGCGGTCTCAACAGCCGGCAAGGACGCAAGCTCGGTAAGGAAAAATGAATCTAACACAACTAACATAAACAGATATAGACCAAAGCTAATCACAACGATGATCACGTAGGTCCGGGTTTCGCTACGTCGACTGGCGATAAGATCCTGATCACGACGTGTATCCCGGGCCGTGATCTCAATTACTCGGTACAGATTACTACTGTACCGACTGGCATCGGTCAGCAGTGCAACTGTCCGGTCGACGGTTGCAACGTGTAATCGCGTGCGAAGCCGATCAAACGCTTCGGCAATTCCCGCCCCCCACTGCACATCATTTGCGGTCCGCCGGAGTTGATCACCAAGGACGCCACCTGACCGTTTGGCGGCCAGTTCAAGCCCTTCTGAGAGGGTTAGCCCTTGTCGGTTGGCCCCGGCAAGTTGATCAAGCAATTCCGGCAGTTGTCGGCCAATCGCTCGCTCGCGACGAGCATTTCGTTCATACAGGAGCATTAACGGAACAACAACGGTCAGTGTCGGGAGGACAACCAACGCTGTTGTTGTTTCAACCGGACGGCTTGTCATGGCCCCTGGCGTGGCAATACCGCCAAGTATGGCTCCACCAGCGATCAGCCCAGCAATCGGCACTGTTAGGAGTAGTGATCGCAGCGGACGATTTTGAAGCCATGCTACCGGCTGTGTTTTAATTCGATCTCTCACGCTTGGTCGGCGATCCTGTAGATACTGTGTTGCGCGAGGATCTTCCTCAAGTGCTTCCGGTAGCGGTTTGGGACCCTGCCGGTGGGTGACTAGCTGTGTCGTTTGCTGGTCTGTTAATTGCATTGTTAGCCAGAGGAATCCGCTGGCTAACACCGGGACGCCTAAATAGATCAATGCTGCAAGCGGTACCGCTGCCTGTGGCCCGCTTAACACGGCAATGACCAACAACACGATGACACCAAAAATCGGACCGACAACCAAGAGGCCGACATACAATTCCGCGTAGAGTGCAATCTCATCAAGAAAGGCATCCTGTTCGCGTTCGATCTGTTTATAAAACTCGTCAGATTGTCCGGAGAGATACCGGGTTACATCCCCTCCAGACTGAATTGTTCCAACCAGCCCATCGAGAAATGCCGCAAGTGCACTGCTTGGCGTCTGCTGTTTTAGTGTCTCTAATGCGCCGATCGGATCAGCCCCAAGATACTCCATATCCTGCACTGCTGTGTCAAATTCCCGTGCCAAGGCGCCGTATTCCGCCGGTGAGTCTGCTAGAGCCCGAATTGCCTCAATAATCCCAACTCCCCCCTGTGATAGTGCGTATAAGTATGCGACACCATATGGCATCAGATACTCAATCTGGGCGCGCCGCCGCCTAGCCCGTAGCAGTGGTCGCAGGTATAGCACCCCCCCAACGGTGCTCCCGGACAGAACAGCGCCGCCGATGCCAAGGCTGATCAGTATAACTGTCCCCCAGCGAGCGGTATAGAGCCCGACGGCTCCAATAACAAGCCCAAGCAAGCCACCAATAAT
The DNA here is from genome assembly GCA_041639835.1 of Salinarchaeum sp. Classification (GTDB taxonomy): domain Archaea; phylum Halobacteriota; class Halobacteria; order Halobacteriales; family Salinarchaeaceae; genus CAZFMU01. The sequence continues at coordinate 2,642 of JBEQBL010000142.1, read as the reverse complement.
CGCCGCTTGCCCGGTAGTTCGGACGGTCCGTGCTAAATAGACATCATAGGGAATCGGCATCCGAGCCTGGTTAAGCGACTGTCGATACCCTGCAAAGCGTTGTTCCCGTCGCTTGAACGCTGCTCGAAGCCGACCATAGTCAGCAATCAGGCGGTCCTCGTATCTTGGTATTTCATCGGGGGCTGACGGATCACCGCCCCCATTTATTCCGTTGTCGGTGCCTGATCTACCCGCACCGTCCGCTCGGTCAGACATACTCCCGTGGGTCAAGTGTGCCAGCCTCCAGTTCAGGCACAATTGTCTCCGAGTCGCGCGCGTACGTGCGCAACACGCCAGCAACGGCCCGATAATCAGCGACATTGGACTCAGCAAGATAGCTTAATAACTTGCGTCGCAGTTCAAACTCGCCTTCAAACCGCTGTTTGCTCCAGCCCCGGATCTCTTGAATCCGCTGGTACAGCGTCGGCTCGTTGACCTGCTCAAATGCATCCTCAGTTGGATCCCATTGATAGATCGTCCGTGGTACAAACTCATTTGGATCCGTCTCCGAGACGTTCAGTTCAACAAGTTTACTGACCCGTCGTACGCGACGACTTCCCTGGAAAGACTGCCGCTGGATCACGACAAGATCAAGGGCCCGAACCATCTGCCGAGGGACTGCCAACGGGTCGTTGGTCAGCCGATCGATTGTTGTCTCGATACTGTCAGCATGAAAGGTCGTAAAGCCGGTATGTCCCGAGGAAATCGCCTGGAAAAATGTCAGTGCAACATCCGGATCCGTCCGGATCTCACCGACAAGTAGATACTCCGGTCGCTGGCGTAATCCTGAGCGTAATAATTCATACATCCCAATCCCCGTTCGTTCGTTGCCAGTTGCCTCCCGGGTCACACTTTGAATCCAGTTATCATGTGGAAGGGTGATCTCACGGGTGTCCTCAATAGAAATCACCTTGCTGTTTGGTGGAATGAAAAATGAGGCGGCATTCATTGTCGTGGTTTTTCCGCTTGCGGTCCCCCCAGCATACAGCGTGTCAACCTCATTTTCAATGGCAAACCAGAGATAGGTGGCCATATCGACAGACAGTGTTCCCCAGTTGATCAGATCGACCGGAGTATACGGGACTGCAGCAAATTTTCGGACGGTAAAATTCGAGCCTCTTGAACTGACGTCTGTGCCAAGGGTCAACTGCACACGTGATCCATCCGGAAGACTGCCATCAATTAGGGGATTAGCAACTGAGATATGTTTTCCGCTCCGCTGGGCCATTCGAGTAACAAACGTTGTGAGTCGATCCTCACTGAAGACACGGTTGGTCTTGAGATCGCGGTAGTCCTCATGATACACAAAGACCGGGACCTCCGGGCCAACACAGGAGATATCCTCAATATGCTGATCGTGCATGAGTGGATCGATCTCCCCATAGCCGACGAAATCGCGTTTCAGGTAGTAATGAAGCTTTTGTAGTGTTGCTGGCGTGAGATTCTGCCCATATTCGGTGAGAATGTCAACAACCTCTTCGTTAAATGCCTCTGTCCGCGTGTCCGCATCGACGTCCCGGTATAACAGGATATCGCGAAGCACTTTCTTGAGATCCTGTCTAACATACTGTTCGAAGGCATCAAGATTGACCTCATTGAGCATATACCGGTATTCTCGTTGCTCGGTGTCATAGACGACTGACACAAAGGCATATGGACGATTGAGCCAGTAGTGTTCGATTTCAGTTACGCCATCAAGATATGACCAATTAAAAAACGATTCCCGGAGTTCACTTGTCTCCGGTGTTGGGAGGCCATTTTCGATAGCATACCGGTAGCTTACGCTTACATCGCGAATCACGGCTTCCTGCACCCGTCCGACAGGAAGCTGTGCGTTTGCTGTTTTCAGGCGTTTTTGTTCCTGTTTGGCCTGCTGTTGTTCCTCCAAGGGCTGTGCTATGGTGTCTTGATTATCCCGGGTCGATGATGTCAACTGATCAGCGGACTCTTCAGGTGCTGTCCGCCGGCGTTCGGTCCCGCCATCCGGCGTTCGATCCCGATCCTCCTTGTCCACAGTATCCCTTTCCTCCGTGGATGGAAAAACATTTGCCGCTATCCAAACTGGGCTCCTCAGATTCGCCGAATCAGCCGGCTGTGTCGGGGACGGTAATTGGTGTATCACCTGCCGACATGTTGGTCAAAAGGGGAGCCAACGCTGCTTTCTCACCGTTGGGTAGCTAGCTCACAGATAATCCTGGGCCTGTAACTCGGCGATGAGGTCATCGACCAGTGCCTCGACATCCTCGTAGGGAAACTCTCCGGAGAGTTTGGTGTGCATTTCCATTGCGGTCATCGAAAACTCTCCAGACTCAAAGGTTGTCATCGGTCCCCGCGGCAATGCTGGTAGCAGATCCATTGGGCCCGATACGGGGTACTCGGCGTCCTCAAAGGCCGCAACCAGTTGTTTGCGGAGGTCCTCTTCGTCTACCATGCTACCGGGATTTCACGGGTCCGCTCAATAAGCGTTCCCGTCTTCAGCCGAGCCGAATAATATACTGTTTTCGTTGGTTCATAAAAAATATCGAGGCGGATGCCAGGGGTGTGCTCCCAAGGCAGTTGACCCATCGCCGATAACAGTGGTTGAAAACACGATAATTTTATTC
>JBEQBL010000141.1:0-5453 GCA_041639835.1 Salinarchaeum sp. | reverse complement strand
CCCTCGAACTCATGGTATCTCAAATAACATAAATTTCGGGGTTACAACTTGGGTACGCTGCATGGTTTGTAGCATGTCATGTCGGCTTCATCCCCGCGCTAAAGCGCCAGGCTTTCGCCTTGAACTATTCCGTAAACGGTGGGATGCCCTCGTTGAATCAAAATAGTACTGGTTGAGTCTTGGACAGTCTCGTTTATATCGAGGCAAACAGCCTGTGAGGACAGATCAGACACCATCCTGTTCGAGTCGAGGCCGACGCGAAGGAAACGACAGATACTGAAAGAGAGACGTAGCAGTGTTCTGACCTCTCACAGGGTTAAATTTCGAGGGGGATCCCGTTATAGCGGTAACGAGGCGACGGCCCACCGCGAAACAGTAGAAGAATACATGCATAGAGTCAGGCTTCGAGATATGTATTTTGTTACTCTGTGTAGGCGATAATCAGATCACCAGCCTCAATCGTTGTGGTGTCATCAGCAGAAAGAACAACGCCGTTACGTTTAATTCCCAAGACGGTCGGTTGGAGGTCACTCATAGCATCGCGTATGAGTGTTGCAACAGTCTGTCCAACAAAGGTGTCCTCATCAGAGACAGTCATCGCGATTAAATTCGATTCATCGGTGAGCGACGAAACTGTGGGTTGATCGTCATTCGATGAGGACAGTTCCGGAGTAGAGGTGTCATACGTGTCCTGAAACTCCGCCTGTAGGAACAAGTTCTCTTCAATGGTAATACCAAGCGTAGAGAGGTGTTGCGCAACAAACTGTAAATCGCTGGTTGTCCGTCCGGTGGCAGTAATATGAAGATCGCGTTGCCCAGACAGAAGAAGACGGGTACTTGTAACATTTGGAAGCAAGCAGGCAGCCTGTGCAAGTTGTCGCTGTTTGGGTGCTGGAACAGTACAAATATACAGTCCAACAAGATGGTCATCAATATTGTTATAGTTAATCTGTGCAGTGTACCCGCGAACCACTCCGGCGTCCTCAAGTTGGGTGATTCGACGGCGAACAGTCTTAGCAGACAGGCCCAGTTCTTCAGCAATGTCAGTGGCCGAGTTATGTCTTGCATCCGACATAAGGCGTGTGATGATCTGCCAATCGGTTGTATCAGGCGTAGACATAGGCTATCACCCGGTAGCATCCAGTAAGGGGGATATGGTTAATATTAGTAGATAACTGGTAAGCCCGTCGGAAATTGCTACTATTACAAGAAATTGATAGTTCGTCGCAAGATAGCCGTGGTGTAGGGGGCGTCATTAGCGTCTCACACATCGGTTTAGACCCCGTTGGGTTAAAATCAATTATGACCCATCAAAATTTGGGATTCGTATTTACGTTTAAGAAAGAAAATTCGGTAACCGAATTGTATTTATATACTCGACTACTTTGTTAGCAGTAGATGGTTAGTCACGATCTCGAGCGGAGTTTAGGATTATACCCAACGCTCATGATCAGCATGGGTGCGATGATTGGAAGCGGGATTTTTGTACTCCCGGCGTTAGGATACAAAAAAGCAGGACCGGCAGTGATCCTTGCCTATCTGCTCGCCGCGCTGGTCGTCCTTCCAGCGGCATTATCCAAAGCGGAAATGGGAACAGCAATGCCTGAGTCCGGCGGTACATATCTGTATATTGACCGCGGTCTCGGACCGGCGTTTGGGTCGATTGCTGGCATTGGTGCCTGGTTTTCACTCGTCTTTAAAAGTGCATTTGCACTGGTTGGGCTTGGAGCCTATCTGCTACTCTTTGCGCCAATTCCAGCCGAGTCGGTCAAGATCGTCGGTCTTGGGCTGGCGGTATTAATTCTCATTCTTAATATCTCAGGGACAGAGCTAACCGGGAAGGCGCAGGCGGCAATTGTCTCTGTTGTTGTTGTTGGACTGGCACTCTATGCGGCAAATGCAACGTTCACTGTTGATACAGCGCGATATGCACCGTTTCTCGCTAAGGGGACCGGTGGTGTGGTAACTGCTGCAGCGTACGTCTTTGTTTCCTATGCCGGGGTCACAAAGATCGCGAGTGTTGCCGAAGAGATCAAAAACCCATCAAAGAATCTTCCGCGTGGCATTCTTGGTTCATTGGGAATCATGACTGTCATCTATATCGCCATTATTGGAGCCATCGTTGGACTTAACGATTCAGAAACATTGATCCATGGAGGTCCCGACGGTGGCGCATCGTTAACACCAATGGCTGATGGAGCTGGCGCCCTCTTTGGTGGATTTGGCGTGATCCTTATCTCTACACTCGCCGTTGTTGCTCTGACAAGTATGGCAAATGCCGGGGTCCTGTCCTCTTCCCGCTTCCCGCTTGCCATGAGCCGGGATAATCTACTTCCTGAGATACTCCAGGATATCGATGCCCGGTTTAATACACCGCGAAACTCAATTCTACTCACCGGGACCGTGCTCCTCCTGTTAATCGCATTTGTCCCAGTTGTTAACTTAGCAAAGCTTGCTAGTGCCTTCCAGATTCTGGTGTTCTCAATTATTAACGTAGCCCTCATTGCATTCCGGGAGGCAGACCTGGAATTTTACGATCCGGACTTCCGATCGCCAGGCTATCCGTACGTGCAGATTCTTGGACTTCTTGGTGGATTTGGATTGCTCACACAGATGGGAACGTTGCCGTTAGTCGGTGCCGCGGGAATCATCGTTGGTGGAGCGTTGATCTACGTACTTTATGGTCGGCCACGGACGGATCGGACGGGTGCTCTTGGGACAATCATTCACGGTCGTCGTGGACAGGAAGACGACGGAATCGCCCCGACCGAACACTAACAAAGGGCGTTATCTTGACACCCCCGGTTTAACGACGGAACTATTGGCTTGAATCTCCATAGGGGGCGACCTACCCAGTCCATCAAGAAGAGATGAGAAATCGGCGCATTCAGTTCGGATCGTCAAAAGAACAGTCCGTGATAACAAGGTTGCCCCGCAACCCATCCCACTCAATATCGTATGTCAACGTGATCGGATGTCGCATATGTGGGCCGTTGGTAACAAACGTCTCAAATTCGCCGCCCTCTCCGAGTGGATGAATACCGTGTTGCTCCTGTAGGGTAAGCAGTTCAGCAAAGGCTTCGCGGTCAAGTTGTCGGCCCAGCCAGGAGCGATCAAGGCCACCGGCGGCCACTTCGACGATCGTTATCTCAAAGCCAGCATCAAAGAGCCCTGCAGCGGTCTTTTGTGGTGCTTGTTGCCATAGCGGCGCCACAAGTTCAAGCCCAAGTCGATCACAAAGAGCGGCCAGTCGATCACGCTGAAATGTGCTCGCGATCGCACCAGTAATGAGTCCTTTAACGGACTCTTTAGCAAGGAGGTCTTGAAGTAGCCGCTCAAGAGGCTCAATCTCACGATCGCCGCGCGTACTGGCGTCAGGGGTGCCCTCTGGAGGCGCAAGGGAAACGGTATGCAAGTCATACCCGAGACTCTCCGCAGCAAGGGCAGTAAGTGTGGTATCCGGACGCTGATACATGTATGACTCACCAGCCGGAAGCACGGTGACAAGAGCTCCAATCTCATGCCCGCGCTGCTGTGCACAATAAAGCGCGTATGATGAGTCTTTGCCCCCCGAAAAGAGGCTCAACCACCGACCGGAGTCTGTCGCCGAATCAACCATGCCCAATTGTTAGACAGCAAGCGGCAAAGGTGTATGGATCAGTGGTTATCGATCGGGATCAGCATCGGCATCCGGGGGTGTGATCCGAGTTCGGCCGACATATGTTGCGATACGGACGCCAATAAGGCTTAGCAGAATGCCAGCAATAACAGCAGCGGCAAGACGCTCACCAGGCTGTAAGGAAACCGCCCGGATCGACAAGGGGCCGACTGATACCGCAGGAATGGTTGCGGCAGCTAACGTCCCCGCTTGCTCAAGGAAATACGCTGAGAACCCACGGACAATCATCGCAACAGCAAGCGTGAAAAAGGGCAGATTTAGATACGAGGGTCGAAGTCCAGCCTCAGCACCTAAGGCCTCATCAATCAGACGCCCCGCGGAAGCGGCTAATGCGGCCCCAGCAAGCCATGGGACACTCTCATAAATAAAGAGCATCGAGGGCAGTAAGACGCCATCGGAAGGCGGTAACTCCGAAATAGCAAGGGCGCCAAAGAAGGTGCCAATAAGCGCCAATCCAGCAGCCACAACATATGTGACGACCGACACCTGTCCGGAGTATAACGCTTCACGAGCCTGATAGCTCAGCCGCTCAAGGTAGGTATCAACACCCAGACCTTTGAACAGCAGAAAGACGCCAATAACGGCGACAATCACGCCAAGTGCCGTGCCCATCGAAACAAACGATGAGAGAATTGGAAAGACAACAAGGGCTGTGCCAAGAGGGACAAGCGTTGTCTGTCGGAGTTCCTCATCCGCAAGGAACTGCTTAAGCAGATAGTACGTTGATTCAAGATCACGGGCCTGACGGACAACAACACGGTCAACGGAGTCAACGGGAAGACGGCTTTCAACAATCGGCACAAGTTGCTCATCCTCGGCACTGTCAAGAACAACAATGGCCGTATCCGGATCATACCGGTCAATCAATATATCAAGCTGCTCAGCTACAGCCCGATCAGCTGAGACCATCGATTCTGTGCGTCCCGAGACAACGGCAACAGTTGCTGACTGCCCCTCATCACGGAGTGATCGAGTGATCTTAAGCCCCTCAAGAATTGAGTTGACATTTGAATCTTCCGGGTCCGCAAGCCCAACATCGGTGACAAGCGAGCGGACCCGTGACCACCCAGCAACGGGCATCTCGATATCAGTTTTCCGGCTGATATCGCCGGTCCGGTCAAGACAGACAACGAGGGTGGTCACGACAGGTGAGGCAATGATCGCCGTCATTAAAGCTTTCGTGGTCGATGGCCCACGTGACACAGCAACAGGAAGCCGGGGAGAATACCGCTACCGGAGTCGAAACCAGTTTGTTATGTCTGGATCAGTCAGCCGGGCACCAAGACCGGCTCCAACCGCATGGGCGATACTAACAGCGCCACCTCGAAATCGGTCGGCCACACCGCGAGTCGGCCGGAACTGTGTGACCGTGACGGTAGAGCGATTCAGACGGTCAGCAACGGCTGTCTTGACATCATCACGAGTACCAAGATCATCAACAAGTCCAAGATCAATTGCTTCCTCACCGGTATAGACACGGGCCTCGGTATCACGGATAGCATCGGCATCAAGATCGCGACCTTCGGCAACACGGTCGACAAACTGGTCATAAAATGCATCGACGCGCTCTTGAAGATATTCGCGGTCATTATCCTCAAGCTCACGCAATGGGGTGCCGGCATCTTTGTACTCCCCAGCAACAAACCGTTCATACGAGACACCAAGCCGATCGGCTAGTTCGCTAGCATTGATCTGTGACCCAATAACCCCGATGCTGCCGATGAGACTGAGTTGCCGCGCCCACAGTTCAGCGCAGCCGGCAGCGAGCCAGTAT
>JBEQBL010000140.1:0-5485 GCA_041639835.1 Salinarchaeum sp. | reverse complement strand
GTTTGGATGGGTATATGCGGATTCTCTCGGAAACATTTCTCACGGCCCAGCCAACGACGCTAAATGTGCATCCGGCGTTGTTGCCCGCATTCCCCGGGACCGATGCATGGGGCCAGGCACTTGACACAGGAGTTGACCTAACTGGCTGTACGGTCCATGTGGTAACCGACGCAACGGATGAAACCGGAGCGGTCGTTGACGAACGTGTCGATGCTGGACCGATTGTGACCCAAGAGCCGGTTCCGGTATACGAGGGGGATGACCCCGAGACGCTTAAACAGCGAGTACTATACGAGGGGGAGTTTGCTGCGTATCCCCGGGCTGTCAAGTGGTTTGCCGATGACCGCGTGGTTGTTGATCATACAGTAGAAACTGTCAAAATACCCGAGAATACCGCCGAAGATCGACCGATGCAATATTTGCAGACGGCCGACCGGGTGGCAATGCCACGGTATGGTGAGAACCCACATCAAAAGGCGGCGGTCTATGCGGATTATCGAAATGATATGTCCTCGGTGGTGGACGCCACGCAGCATAATGCCGGGGCTAAGGCACTGTCATATAACAATTACAATGATGCTGATGCTGCGCTGGGGCTTGTCGCGGAGTTTGACGACCCGGCTGCCGCAGTCATCAAACATACCAATCCAGCCGGCGCAGCCGTTGCTGATTCAGTGGCAACAGCCTACCGAGATGCGCTGGCAACCGATGCCAAAAGTGCCTTTGGTGGGATTGTGGCGCTCAATCGGCCTTGTGATGCGGAGACAGCCAACGCCATCACTGAGTCATTCAAGGAGGTGGTGGTTGCCCCATCGTACACAGAGCCAGCAATTACGACACTAACCGCAGAGGACAACCTCCGGGTACTTGAGGTGGGCCCGATTGACGGGGTGCGAACGGGGTGGACAGAAAAGGCGGTTGCTGGAGGGCGATTAGTACAACAGCGTGATGATCAGACAATCGCCGCAGATGAGCTTGAAGTTGTCACCGAGCGGTCGCCGACGGCGGCGCAGATTGAGACGATGCAGTTTGCCTGGCAGACGATCAAGCATGTGAAGTCAAACGCAATTGTGATTGCCGATGGCACCGAGACTGTAGGAATTGGGGCCGGACAGGTATCCCGCGTTGATGCCGTTGAAATTGCCAAGCGGAAAGCCGCAGACGATGCCGAGGGGAAATCCGCAGCCGGAGGCGTCTTGGCCTCGGATGCGTTTTTCCCATTCCCAGATGGAATCGACGCAGCCGCAGAGGCGGGCATTGAGGCGGTTGTGCAGCCGGGGGGGTCAGTCAACGATGACAAAGTGATTGAGGCGGCTAATGACCATGGTATGGCAATGGCCTTTACCGGTCAACGCTGCTTCCGGCATGACTGACAGCCATAGCAGTTAGCGAACCGGCCAGTAGCTCCGGTCAGGACTCCCGCCTCCGACACAGTAAAACGAAGGGACCAAAACCGAACGGTATGGAGTATCACGAAGCGACAAACTTCCTGTTTGATCTGCAGCGGTTTGGTCCCCGGCCAGGAACAGAGTCGGTAGGGGATCTTTTAGCACATCTTGACGATCCGCATGACGGTGTTGCGTGTGTCCAGATTGCCGGATCAAACGGCAAAGGCTCAACAGCCCGAATGACCGAACGGGTCCTTCGCGAAGCAGGCATTTCGGTGGGGCTCTATACGTCTCCGCAAATTGAGCAGTTCCGAGATCGAATTCGGGTAGATGGGCGTTTAATCCCAGAGGCCGAGGTGGCACGGTTTGTCGACCGAACGCGTGAGTATATTACCGACAAGGCGGCAGAAGGAATCGCCCCAACATTTTTTGAGACATCGACAGCTCTTGCGCTTTGGCACTTTGCCAGAGAGGATGTCGACGTAGCAGTACTCGAAGTCGGGATTGGCGGCAGCAAGGACGCGACAAGTGTCGTTGATCCAATTGCAAGTGCGGTGACAACGGTAACGATGGAGCATGCTGACGTGCTTGGTGATACAATTGCCGAGATTGCCACCGATAAAGCACATGTCGCCCCCGCCGACCGGCCGATTGTGACAGCCGCAACCGATGAGGCACTAACAGCGATTAATGCAAAAGCTGGAGAGACACTGACAGTCGGCCCGACTGCAGACCGAGATGTCCAGACACAGTACCATGGCAAGGTTGACCATGCAGAAGCAAAGATCTCACTGACCGGGGGAGCTTGGTCGGTCACAACACGAATTCCACTGATTGGGGCGCATCAGGCTGAAAATGCCGGGATCGCTGCCGCATTGGCAACGCATGTTACCGATGAACTGGGTGTGCCACTGGAAACGGAGACGCTTCAGCGAGGCCTTCGTCAGGCTCACTGGCCGGGGCGGTGTGAGGTGATGAATACCGCGCCGACGGTGATTCTAGATGGAGCGCATAACGCCGGAGCCTGCCGACGGCTTGCGGAGACACTTGAGGAGTTTGACTATGAGCAACTTCACGTCGTTGCCGGCATCATGCATGATAAACGGCACGCCGAAATGGCAGCCGCATTACCAACCGCCGACCGGCTTATTGCCTGTCAGCCACCGCTTGATCGGGCAGCAAATCCGGAGGTTCTACGCCGGGTTTTTGAGACAGCAGGCACTGATCCGGAGGCAATTTCGATTATCAAGCCCGTTGAAGACGCTGTGGCAACAGCCATTGCAGCCGCGGATGCTGAGGACTGTGTCCTTGTGACTGGCTCGTTATTTACCGTACGCGAGGCACGCGCACGCTGGTCGCGGACACAAACGCCACGGCGTATCGAGACGGTAACAGAAGCTGAACAAGCATTCGAGATGGCAGGCGTTCCAGCGGACCGTCACGCCGAGGTGGCGCCAGCAGCAGATCATCACGTGATCGAAACCCGGCTGACCCAACAGCAGGCAAATCGCATCGAAAATCTACTCGTCCGAGAGGGCGGAGAATGTGCGATTTCCGGCGTTGAGCATGACGGCGAACGACGACGAGTACTGATGATGGGGACAACCGGTGAGTTTGCCGGACTGTGTGAGGCGTTGACCGCAGAACCCGGTGGATTGGCAACAATTGCTGCGGAGATTGCCGACCAGGTGGGACTTGATTACCCGGCAGAACAGGATCAACGACCGATTACAGTCTCGGCGGCCCGGGCAGCCCCAGCACGGCGTGACCAGTCGGAGAATCCGGAGTATCCCTGGCTTGATGGCACAGCAATTATGGGGATTCTCAATATCACGCCGGATAGCTTCCATGATGGTGGAGAGTATAATCGGCGTGATGCGGCGCGAGACCGCGCTCAGGAGATGATTGAGGCCGGCGTTGAGGTACTTGATGTTGGTGGTGAATCAACCCGTCCCGGCGCCGACCCGGTAACGATTCAGGAGGAAATCGACCGTGTCACACCAGTGATCGAAGCGATTGCGGATCTTGATGCAATGATATCAGTCGATACCCGGAAGGCCCCAGTCGCGGAGGCAGCCTTGGAGGCAGGAGCGGATATCATCAACGATGTATCCGGGCTTGAGGACCCAGCGTTGCGGTTTGTGGCCGCCGAACACGATGCTCCGCTTGTGGTCATGCACAGTATTGAAACGCCAGTCGATCCGGATACTAACGTCGAGTATGACGATGTTGTGCGTGATGTCATTGAGGACCTTCGTGGACGGGTGCAACTTGCCAGACAAGCTGGATTAAGTGATGATCAGATTCTCGTCGACCCGGGAGTTGGTTTTGGGAAGACTCCGGCCGAGAGTTTTGAACTGCTTGACCGGTTAGGCGAGTTGGAAGCTCTTGGCTGCCCGATTATGATCGGGCACTCGCATAAGTCAATGTTTGGCTTAGCAGGCTACGAACACGGCGACCGGTTAGCCCCAACCATTGCAGCGACAGCACTGGCTGCTGACCGAGGAGCCGACCTCATTCGTGTCCATGATCCGCAGGAAAACGTGGCTGCCGTCCGAACCGTCGAGACAGCAGCAAGCGCCGGACACACAAACGATAGTCACGAGTAATATATTAACGGATCAAACAACCCGGACGCACAACCACGTCATTCAATCAGCAGACGGTATTGCTCCAGATACCGCTTCCGGATCGAGTGTCGATCATATTCACTGAATGCGGGATCGATATCCCGATGTGTATGTGATCCAGCGGCGACAATGGCATCGGCCAGTTCCTGTGGTGAGGTGATCCGAAAGCCGCGGTCACGGCCGACTAACAGTTCATGAGCACTTGAATCAGTATGATATTCAGCAATACCAACGCAACCACACGCAAGGCCTAAGAGCAGTTCATGAGCAAATGGCGATTGTTCGGCGGTATGAACAAAGACATGCGCATTTCGATAAAGGGCCAGCCGGTCATCAACGGCAAGTTCACCAAGAAATGAGACACGGTCATCAATACGAAGATCAGCTGCCTGTTGCTGATAGGTATCCTTTGCGGGGCCATCGCCGATAATACCGGCAGACCAGTCTCGGTCACGGAGTTCTGCAAGTCCAAGCAACAGGCTATCAACGTTTGCTGACTTGTCTAACTGGCCCGCAAAGACGATCTCCGGGCCTTCCGTCGGTGGGATTGCCTCAACGGTCTCAAAGTCAATGGCGGTTGGGACTACCGTAATCGAGTCCGCCGTAACACCCCGTTCGCGAAGTTGACGATGGACCAGCTCAGAGGGGACGATTGTACGAGCGGGAGCCCGCACAGCGCGCCGTGCAGCAAAGCCGGGGGATGGCGGGGTATACCACTCCGCTAATAACGGCACTCGAGCGATGGCACTTCCAGCACGACCGGCAAGGACCGCCCCGGGCGTGTCAACAGCATGGATTATATCGACATCAGCACCACGAATAGCACGAGGCAATCGGGTATGGAATCGACGTCCGAGTTCCGGGTCATCGATCAGCCACCGGTAGGTAATGCCTACGTCATCAGTGACAACGCGATGAATGCCGTCAAGATGCATTGCTGTGATATCGCGGTCAGAGCCAGACCACCCCGGACAAAAGACAGTTAATTCGTGATTGGAGGCCGCAAGCGAGCGCCAAAGCCGATCAAACCGGTCTGTGGCGGCCGTGCGACGGTGGTGGACTGTCTCCGATGCAATTGCCGCCACATGCATGCCTACGTGTATGTGTGAACTCGATGAACTTGATACAGTCGCAAAGGCCGGCGTTGATCACCCCAATGAGATAGCAATCCGACAATAACAAGGATTGCGGAAGATCGGACTCGGAACAACGCCCGGCAAGTGATGTAGACCTGATACCGGGACGGATTAGTGCCTGAATTGACCTCCTCCCGCGGCTAAAGACGCTGGAATCCCACCACGGAATATCGGCTCAAGGAGCCGTCAACGGCGGTGAGTAGGCAGGGATAGTTCACCTGTGAACTACCCCACCCTGCTCGCGCTGACGCGCTCGCTGCGGGTGGGGCTTCCTGGTTCCGCGACGCGCTTTTTCACGGACGGTCGGCTTGCGCCGACAGTCCGCGCAGGG
>JBEQBL010000139.1:0-5508 GCA_041639835.1 Salinarchaeum sp. | reverse complement strand
CTCTACAACTTCTGCTTGGAGCTGCTCAATCTCCCAGTCAAGACGCTCGCGACGGTCCTTCGCATCTTCAAGCTCGGAATTAACCTCTGTGACTGCCTCACGGGCTGTGTCCCGCTTTTGCGTTGCGTCCTGTAATGCTGCCTGTAGCTGCTCGCGCTCGTCTTTTAGCTCAGCCAACTCCGATTCAAGCGCTTCGACTGCTGCCTGCTTTTCGTTGAGCGTCTCCTGATGCTGCTCGATTTTTGCTTCGTAGGTGTCGATCCGCTCCTGTTGGTCAGCAATCGTGTTTTGCGCATCCTCAATATCGTCGTCGAGATCAGCAATAGCTTCCTCTGTGTACTGCTTTTGTAGTTCAAGCTCGTTGAGCTGTGCTGCAAGGTCGTCCTGACGCGACTGCAATTCACCGATATCAGCTTCGATCTCCTCGGCTTTGGCCGTAAGCTCCGGGATCTGTGATGCCTCCAGTTCAGTCTCCACATCCGCAATCTCGGCATCCAACTCAGCAATCCGATCCTCTGCTGTTGCAATCTCCGCAGCCAGCGTCTCCATGCGCTTGTCAACCTCCTCGCGGTCGGCTTCAAGTTCCGTTATCTGGCTGTGTGTCGTGCTGATATCGTCGTTTAGCTCCTCACGCCGGGTTTCAAGTTCGGTTAGCTCGGCTTTGATTGACCGCACTTCCTCGGTGGCGCTGGCACGACGGTCACGTGCCTTTTCAAGTCGTGTTTCAAGCTCTCTGAGCTCGTTTTTGCGGTCGGCCTGCTGTTCTTGAAGATCGCTAATCTCTGTCGCAAGTCGCTCGAGTTTGCCACCGCCGGTCTTTGAGAATGAGTATCGAGACCCGCTTGTTGAGCCACCGGTCATCGCGCCGCTTTTTTCAACAAGTTCTCCCTCAAGGGTCACCAGTCGGTACCGGCCCATATACTGTCGAGCTGTTTCGATATCCTCAACGACCAGTGTATCCCCTAACACATAGGAGAACACGCCGGCGTATTCGGGGGCAAACTCGACGAGATTGTATGCAAAGTCAATAACGCCTGACCCATCCGGTGGTGTCGGCACTCCTCGATCATCCATCTCGGTAAGCGGGAGAAACGTTGCCCGGCCAGCATTGCGCCGTTTAAGATACTCAATACAGCGCTGTCCAACGGTATCGTCATCAACAACGACATTTGCTAGACGGCCGCCACCAGCTGTCTCACAGGCTGTCGCATACCGGTCCGCAACAGCGCCAAGTTGTCCGACGGTCCCATGTACACCGTCTAACTCAGCATTGAGAATCGTTGTTACCGCTCGTCCGTATGAATGGTCTCCATCACGCTCTGCTTTGGCTTCCAGTTCGGCGTATTCCTGTTGCTTGGCCTGTAGTTTGGACTGTAACTGATCGATTGCCTCAGTCAACGACTGCTTATCTGCGGTCAAATCCTCAACAACGGCAGTTATGTTCTCCCGGTTTTGTTTGGCTTTCTCCAGTTCGGCCTCGAGATCCTCCCGTTCTGTGGCCAGTGTCTCACGCTGGTCTTGTAGCTCCGCAAGACGCTCACGTGCGGTATCAAGCTCACTTGACCGCCGTCGGGCCTCATCGAGCAGGCGATCTTGTTCACGCTGTAAGTCGTTTTTCTCCTCTTTGGCCGCTTCACGATCGGCTTTTAATGTCTGGAGGCGCTCTTTAAGCTGATCGTACTCGGTATCAACTGCCTCAATTTCAGCTTTGACATCGGCGAGATCGGCCTTCCGGTCTTTGATATCGGCCTTTAACGAGGACTGCTCAAGTTTTGTTTCACGAATCTGTGTCTCAAGCTCATCGAGTTCCTCTTGCTTTCGATCCCGATCGACAAACGCTTCTCGGCGCTCGGTGCGGGCCTGCTCGATTCGCTCGTTTGCCTGTTCAATGCGGTCATTGAACCGTTCTATCTCGCCTTTGGTTGCCTCAATCTCGCGTTGGAGCTTTAGCTGTTCTTCTTCGCCCTTGCGTTCGATCTCGGCGTTAAGATCCTCAAGATCTTCCTCAAGACGAGTCACACGTCCTCGATGTTCGTCAAGGCGGCGCTGTCGTGTCTCGCGTTTGTCCTTCAACTCCGCAATATCGGCTGTAATCTCCTCGCGGCGAGCACGCTTGTCCTCAAGTTCAGCCGCCTTGAGATAGCCCTCGTACTCTTCTTTTTCATCGCGCAATGACTGGTACTCAAGTGCCGTTTCCCGTTCATCCGCAAGCTGTTCCAGCCGGGTTTGCTTTTCAGCAATACGGGTATCCGCCTCGTCAATCCGATCCTCAACCGTTGTGAGTTCCTCTGCTGCATCGGCCTTTTTTGCATCAAACTCGGCCACGCCGGCGATCTCATCAATAATCTCCCGACGCTCAGTCGGGGTCATGTTGATAATTCCGGTTACATCCCCCTGCATGACGACATTGTATCCCTCGGGGGTTACACCAGCCGCCGCCAACAGTTCCTGAATGTCCGAGAGATTCACTGCGCGGCCATTGAGGTAATAATATGAGTAGTAATTATCCGCTGTCTCCTTGATTCGACGCCGGACTGTAATCTCATCAACATCGCCAATTTTCTCACTTCCGGCGGCTCCAACAACCTGTGATCGCTCAAGAGTTCGGGTGCTGTTATCGAGAATCACCTCAACGCTTGCCTCTCTGGGCCCGTCATCCTGAGATCCCTCATCATGCCCGGGATTGTAGATGAGATCTGTCAGTTTTTGTGCCCGGATTCCGCGTGTCCTGGCCAGTCCAAGCGCGAATAACACGGCATCGATGATATTCGACTTCCCGGACCCATTCGGACCGCTAATCGTAGTAAAATCCTCGTACAGTGGGATCCGGGTCTTACGCCCAAAGCTCTTGAAATTGTCAAGGACGATCGCTTTGATGTGCATACAGGTTTGTTACGGACCCTTCAGGGGCGACGTGTCGTTACGCCACAATGATATCGTCGAACTGCTTCTTGGGATCGCTTGTCTCGGTGTCATCAGCCGTGTCCGCTGACGATGCGGCATCGGCCTCACTGGCTGATGTATCACGTGTTGATTGCTCCGATGGTTCGTTGTCAACGTCGGTAAACTCCGTGGTATCAATACCAAGTTCCTGCTCAACGGCACGAAGACGGTCTTTCGTCTCGACAAGCTCCTCGGTGAGTCCTTTTACTGTTGATTGTAGCTCTGAGACGGTTGTCTCAAGCTCATGTACTCGATCCCGGTCGGACATAGTTCTCACGTCCCGCTCCGCGTACATAAACGTGCGTCAGACAATGGTCATGCGCTGGACATATCGGTGACTATCAGTCGATGAAAACCGGTATACGCTGGGATGGCAAATCCAACAATATGGACGTTCACGCAATTGCGGATCTGTCGCCCGCCCGACGGGCCGCATTATTTGACCGCGATGCCGGCATTGATCAGGCACGAGCGGATGTCCGTGAAATCATCGACCGCGTTCGCGCTGACGGGGATGCTGCCCTGCGCGAGTACGCGTTAGAGTTCGATGATGTCACGCTTGAGGCGATTGAGATTACCGATGAGGCAGCCGCTGCGTATGATCGGCTTGATCCCAGTCTTCAAGAGGCAATCGATACAGCCATCGAGAATGTCCGGACATTTCATCAGCGTCAACTCCCGGACGACTGGCGGGTGACAACCGATGGACGAACGCTTGGGCGCCGATTTCGTCCGATCAATCGTGTTGGCGCCTACGTTCCCGGTGGCACTGCTGCCTATCCATCCAGTGCCATTATGGGCATTGTGCCTGCAGTCGTTGCCGGTGTTGATCACGTCGCTGCAGTTACGCCTCCCGCTGCGGATCCATCCGATGCCACTCTCGGGGCCATCCATGCCGCCGGCGCAGACGCCGTCTACGCAGCTGGCGGGGCCCAAGGCATCGCCGCATTAGCCTATGGGACCGAGACCGTCGGAGCAGTACAAAAGATCGTTGGGCCTGGCAATCGATGGGTTAGTGCCGCAAAGGCTGAAGTTCGTGGCGATGTCGAGATCGACTTTGTTGCTGGGCCCAGTGAGATTCTTGTCGTGGCCGATGAGACAGCCGATCCCGAACTCATCGCTGCTGATCTTCTTGCTCAGGCCGAACACGACCCCAATGCCTCTGTTGTCGCGGTGACAAATGATCATGATACTGCCGAGGCAGTTGTTACTGCCATTGACCAGCAACGACAAAATCGGGCGCGAAGTGACACCATAGACGCCGCCTTAGACCGGGATGCAAGTGGGGTGTTCCTTGCCCGCTCACTCAGCGAAGCAGTCAGCTTTGCGGAAGCGTATGCCGCCGAACACCTCTCTATTGTTGCCGAGGATGATGAGGCATTGCTTGACCGCATTGACTCAGCTGGCTCTATCTTCTTAGGCCCCGATACGCCCGTTGCAGCCGGGGATTATGCCTCTGGCACCAATCACGTTCTCCCAACGACCGGGCTTGCCGCTGTTTCCGGTGGGCTGTCCGTTGATGAGTTTATCCGGTCTTCAACGGTGCAGCGGCTTGACCGCTCAGCACTGGCTCAACTTCGTCCGACAATCGAAACACTCGCAACTGCTGAGGGACTTGAGGCTCATGCTGAAAGCGTTCGTCGTCGGTTTGATTAGTTGTTCACGTGTCTCGGCAGGTATGTCTACTTGCTTTGTTTTGCTCCCATGAGTGATAACTTCCGGATTGATCCCCACGTGAAAGTGCTCTCAGATGCGATTATCAAGCGAGCGAAGCGCCGGGGGCTAGATGCGCTTGTTTATGCTCCCCATTTCACCCAACTTTCAACAATTCAACAGACGGCCGCCTATTATTCGGATGATACTCTTCGCGTTCTCCCTGGGCGTGAGATCTTCACTGGACCATGGCATAACCGCAAACACATTCTTGCCGTGGCTCCGGATAAGCCGATCCCGGATTTTATTACCCTCGATGCGGCGATGTCAGAACTTGAGCGCCAGGATACAACGGTTCTTGTACCCCATCCGATGTTTACAACCGTTGGCCTGTCCGGAGCCGATTGTCGTCGGTATCGCCGTCAGGTTGACGCCGTTGAGGTCTATAATCCAAAGCATCTACCAGTACATAACCGCCGGGCTCAACGGCTTGCAGATCTGCTTCATGCTCCGGTGTTTGGCTCCTCGTATGCCCACCTTCCGCAGACTGTTGGTGATGTCTGGACAACCATCCACGATGTAGCCACACCCCAGACGCCCGAGGAGATAATCACTGCCTTGTCAAATAGCCCTCGTCGTGTCTGTCGCCGGGTGACGGCGGGTGCCCGTGGGCGAGCTATCGCCGAAAAGGCTCATCTCGGCTGGGAGAACTCATGGAAAAAGCTCGACCGGATTGTGCTCTCCGGTCGTGAACCCACACATCCCGCACAGCCGGTATATAATGGTCGGTTTGACGACGCTGCTGTCTACTGATCTCTATAGGGAACTGACGGCCGATGCATTCACCTCGAAGAACAGACTTACTGGTGTCTTGCCCTACCCCCCTGGCATGGACTACGAGACGCCGCTGTT
>JBEQBL010000138.1:0-5594 GCA_041639835.1 Salinarchaeum sp. | reverse complement strand
TATCCAGCAAGGCTTTGACACCGAACGAAGCGTTGAGGAGACTCTTGAGTTGGCTTGGGATCTGCTGTCCCTGCTGCCAAAGCGAGAACTCATCCGTATTGATGAGGAGTTCATCGAGCAGTACTACCGCGAGGACGAAAGCGAGATGGCGGCCATCTCCGCGGACTGACCGATTGGGTTCTTTCTGTCCTGTTGAGTAGACCGGGTCAAGAAAAAGAGAGATCGGCAGTCGTATGACGCTGCCACGACCAGTGCCGATGTGACGTCGGCGACATCCGAAGATGAGTCACGGACCGTTATGCGGGTCAATCGGTGGCTCCAACGGGCAGGACTGCTTATTGTTGGACTGTTGGTCGTGCTTGCCATCGCAACGGTCCTTGGCATACAGGGAGCTGGACGGGGGGCAATTGCGGTGATCATGCTTGGCGCAAGCTTGCTTGGGATCCAAACAGCAGTTGAACAGCAGGCACTTGGCTCAATCGCCGCTGCCTTGCTGATTGTAAGTGGGCTTGGTGGAACGGTTGTAACCGCCACCGGCGGGAACCCCTTTCAGCGATGGGAGATCATCGGGCCCATGGCTATTGGCTTGGCGATCACGTTTTGGCAGGACTGACTGAAGTGAAAAAAGCCAGTAGAGACCCTGCTCAGTTGAAGTCTCGACAGAGTTAACAGGCGGGGATCGATATGGAACGACAATGGCCGATGATGTCAAACCAACGCGGAAGAACCTCATGGAGATTGAGGAGCGGATTGAATTTTCCGAAAGTGGGCATGATACCTTAGAGCAGAAACGAGACGGCCTGATTATGGAGTTTATGGATATTCTCGATCAGGCTCAAGAGATTCGATCAGAGCTTGAGGCAGATTACGACCGAGCACAGCGAAAGCTGAATATGGCCCGAGCAATGGAGGGTGATGTTGCCGTTCGGGGGGCTGCGGCTGCACTTGAGGACTACCCGGAGATTACAACACAATCAAAGAATATCATGGGTGTTGTAGTGCCCCAGATTGAGTCAACAAAGGTCAAAAAGAGTCTTGACCAGCGTGGCTATGGTGTCCTTGGGACCAGCGCCCGCATCGACGAGGCAGCGGCGGCCTATGAGGAATTGCTTGAGCAGATCATTATTGCTGCGGAAGTTGAGACGGCAATGAAAAAGATGCTTGATGAGATTGAAAAGACTAAGCGCCGTGTCAATGCCCTGGAATTTAAGCTCCTACCCGAACTGCGGGAAAATCGCGATTATATCGAGCAAAAGCTCATGGAACAGGAACGAGAGGAGACGTTCCGCTTGAAGAAAATCAAGGACAAAAAAGAGGAAGAAGAGGAGGAACAAGCGGCCAGCGAATCGGCAGACGGGCAACGCGAAGAGCCAGTACTGTCTGACGATTAATTCAATAACACTGCCCGCAGGCTGGTATGGAATGTTGCCAGGGCAATGCCCGTGACATTCGCCTTACGTTTTTGTAAAAGCGCAGTTTACAGGTTGCCAAGGCAAATGCCACGGGGCTTGATTCCGAGGCAGTTCACGAACGCGACACCTCAACGCCTACTTCCGCGATACCAAAGACAAGAATACCGGCCATCATCAACAGATACCATGGTGGCGAGGCCGCAACCCAGACGGCCCCAACAACCACAAGTGCAACAATCGCACTAAACAGAAGTCCACCCCACGGTCCGGCAGCAAATTCGCGAAGTCGTTCGTTTGAGGACATAGATGATTGTTTTTTGCCAGCAAGCATGGATCTTACTACTGCAGAGAGGCACAGAAGCTATGGCAATGGAACAGGTTTGTTCACGCCCGGAGCGTTACATCTGTTGCTATGGACACCGATCAACCAATCACAAAGCAGGTGAAAAGTTATCTAACCACCGGCGTCCTGTTTGTGGTGCCAGTACTCGTTACTGTGGGCATTTTGCTGTTTACTCTCCAGTTTCTGCTTAGCTTTATTGCCCCGGTCACGGACGTCTTTGTCTCAATTCTTGGAGTCGGACAGACCGCAGCCGTCTTGCTTATTTTTGGCGGCGCGGCGGGTAGTGTGCTCCTACTGGGCGCAGCGATTGAGACACTCCCCCATGGAGGCCGAGCAGCCAACTTGTTCCATACAGCTGCTGAGAAGGTCCCTGGAGTTGGGCAAGTATACGGGAGTTTTCGGGAGATGAGTCGGACAATTGCAGACGGTGAGGAAAGTTTTCGGGATGTGAAACTTGTCGAATATCCGTCAGACGGCTCATATACAATGGCATTTGTGACAGCCGATACCCCGCCGGAACTTGAGCAGAGCACTGGACACACCGAGGAGGGGATGATGAGTCTGTTCTTGCCGATGGGGCCGAATCCGGTGATGGGTGGATTTGTAATATATGTCTCACGGGATCGTGTGTATGACGTTGATCTCAGCGTTGAGGAGGGGCTTCAAGCGATTATTACAAGCGGGGTAGCTATTGGTGATGAACCACCGGCTGAATCCCATCAGATGCCACGGACAATCAAACAGTCACAGGCGGGCAAGGATACCTGAGAGTTACAAGTGACCGCAGATAGCGAAGGGGCTTTTCGATATGAGATCCTATAGCAGACTATGACAGGAGTTCTCGATCATACAATGCTTCGGGTCGCGGATCTTGAGACATCCATCCAGTGGTATACGGATCATCTCAACTATGAGCTGCAGGACCGTCATGACGGAGATGGGTTCACGATCGTCTATCTAGGTCCAAAAGACGCCAGCGAGGATGCCGCAATGGTTGAATTGACAAGCAACCACGATCAGGAGGCGGTAGACATTGGTGACGCGTGGGGACATCTTGCCGTTCGCGTGCCGGATGTCAATGCGGCATATTATGAACTGATGGATCAAGGCGTTGAGGACTATCGCCCACCGGAGGAGAATCCCGGCTACGCGTTTGTCCGCGATCCGGATGGACACGAAATTGAAATTGTTGAACGTGATTATGGAACCCGGTGGAGTCTGGATCATACAATGGTACGTGTGACAGACGCGGATGCGGCGTTGGGATACTGGTTGCGGAAGTTTGGATATGAATCGACAGGGCGCTGGGAAGCAGAAACATTTGCAAACTACTTTATGCAGCCACCGGAGGCCTCGCGGGAGGCGATGGCACTGGAGTTGACGTATAATTACGATGGCCGGAGCTATACGCACGGTGACGGATGGGGGCATCTCTGTGTCCGGGTCGATGAGCTACAGGCAGACTGGGAGCAACTCATGCGCCGTGAGGCCAGTGAATATCGACCGCCAGCGGAGTGTGACAATCTATATGCATTTACCACCACGCCGGACGGGCATGAGATTGAATTACTTGAACGCGATCCCGCGGCAAATTCACTCTTTCCCTTCTAAGGAGGAGGCAATTTCATTGACGAACCTGCGCTACGAATACCATAGTATTTACTGAGTACCGACGGATCGTACGCGTAATGCGTGAACGTGTCCTACTCGGGAGCGGAGCTGTGGTGGCTGCCATCGGGACAGCTGGGAGTATTGCTGCCGAGGTCGTGGGGGGGCTGCCACCGTGTACATTATGTTGGTGGCAACGAACGGCGCTGTATCCACTTGTGCTTGTGCTTGGCGTGGGCGCATATGAGGGGCGAACTCAGGTCTATCGGACCGGACTGCCCCTTGCGATATTCGGCGCTGGTATCGCCGCGTACCATTCGTGGCTTCAACTGACGCCCACATTAACCTGCGGCAGTGGATGTGGAACTGTTCACCTTCGTATTGCTGGAGTCTTAACGTTGCCAAATCTCTCATTTGGAGCCTTTAGTCTCATCAGTGGTATACTGAGTATACTGTGGTTCCAGAAACACCAGCGCTCGTAACTAACATGACACAATAGAGGGTATAGGATGTGAGAAGAGAGTTTCACACAATGAAAATACATCGGGGATATAAGAGATACAATCGCATGAATACATGTGGGGACGTCCCCGAGGGATGATCCGCCCTCCGTTCCCCAGTTTGCCCCACACTGGCTCCGGCACCGCTCCCCGGGTGCCAGCCGCCGGTCATGGTCCCCGCCACGGACCATTTCCCCGTTTGCATGCCCAAACGATCATAGGTGGAGGCCTGTTCTATTGCTGATTATATTGTGGATTGCTAGAAGTGGACTGCTCACGGACCTGTTAGAGCACAATTGGTGGTACACGCGATGAGCGTGGTGCTGTGACTGTAGGAAACAGGTGGAGAAGTATTACAGACAGTCCAACTCGTCACCGCCTTTGCCTCTCGGAGACAAAGTTAGTATCCGACACGGTCAATATTAGCAAACTCCGAGAAGAGCGTCTCAGCATTCGGAAGCAGGCGTTGAATCCGTGAGCGGAGTTGTTCGGCCTCAGCAGCAATAGAGTCGACCGGAGACGCTCCTTGGTCGGACTCGGGTGATCGTTCGGCACTGAGAACCGCCTGTTTCGAAATAAGCTGGAAGTACTCGCCAAGGAGCTCGTACGCTAAGATCTGACATTGTTGCCCGATCGCTGTACGAAGGTCACAGCGTTCAACTGGTTTACAGAGATAATCGTCAAACGGGAGATCAACGACTTCAAGACTTGGGTCAACAGCGGTAATCATGATAACCCGTGTTTTAAACGCTCGCTCCCGGAGTGATTCAAGGACAGCATCACCGGACTGCCCGGGCATATGGCGGTCTAAGAGGACAACATCAGGTGTATACGCACCGTCAACAGTATCTAACGCGGCCTCACCTTCGTAAACGACATCAACGGTGGCCACATTCTTGAGTCGTAATGCGTAGGCATCAGCGACTTCTTTCTCATCATCGACCATCAGGACTGTCGGATCGATCTGTTCGAGGTCGGGGACACGAGATGACACGCATCATGCAGTACGCAGAGGAACACATAAAACTCCCATGAGGACACGAAGCCAAACAGGTGGAGCCAGGGTGTTGCGGAGGCTGAAACCAGGCCGCGAAATTAACAGGCGGGCAAGCATGCCTACACCCATGAGCCAACATCTCGTGACACATATTTCACAAGATAGACGACCAACGCGGCGGGTTGTGCATATGAGCGATTCTGAGGCAGAACGATTATTCCATGCATTTCAGGCCCGTACGCGGCGGAACATGTTTGTTGAGTTGTGCCGTCAACCACAAACGACTTCTGAGTTGGCGGAAACGGTCAATCGATCACTACAGACGGTGCAGTACCATCTTACGGAACTTGAGCAACAGGAGCTTGTCGAGCCGGTGGGATCAGCGACCTCGGTCAAAGCACGACAGATGGATGTATATGGACCAACCGAGATACCAGTGATCTTGACAACACCAAAAAGCGACAGCATCAAACACATCGACTAACAGCGCGTATGCATATAACAACTGGTGTCAGCGACACGGCGGCGACACGAGGGAACAGAGCCGTGGAGACGGCTCTAAAGACTTCAGTGGTGACACCAGGTGGCGATGGATCTGCGATCCGGAGGCCGAGAAGTAAAGACAACACGGCACAGCAATTAAGCAAGAAACACATGACTGTGGTGGAATAAATGTGTAAGGAGGGCTCCGACTGGATGGTCCCAGCGGCAACACTCCCGGTACCACTCGCCGG
>JBEQBL010000137.1:0-5603 GCA_041639835.1 Salinarchaeum sp. | reverse complement strand
CTCAATACACCTGTTGAAGCCATTGAAGCCGAATATCCAATTCGTGTCGACCGATATGCACTGCGACCGGACAGCGGTGGCGATGGACAGTACCGCGGCGGATTGGGCATCGAACGGACCATGACCGTACACACAGATGCAACCGTCTCATTGGTAACCGAGCGACGGCGACAGGCACCAGCCGGAAAGTGCGGCGGGAACGACGGCGCCTGTGGAGCGAATCGCATTGATGATAAGCGGGTGCCAGCAAAGACAACCGTTGATATCACGCCCGGAACGACAGTCACTGTTCGAACCCCCGGCGGTGGTGGTTATGGACCGCCAGAGGACCGGACCGCGACGGACCGGAAGGCTGACCGCGACAATGAGAAAGTTACCGAGACATGACACTACCGATCAGTGTTGTTCCTGATTGTATCTTATCCGGTCTGAGATGTGAACAACAGATGACTTCTTTATCAGTGCAGGTATCAGCTGTAGCTAATGACAGACACCCATGATCGCGATGGGCGCATTCACCTCTATTATGGGCCCGGGAAAGGGAAGACAACAGCAGCGCTTGGGACAGCCCTCCGCGCAGCCGGACATGATTGGTCCGTAGCAGTCATACAGTTTTTCAAGGGGAGTGAGTCACTCGGGCAGCCATACGGCGAACGAACGCTGTTAAGCGACTTGCCCACGGTAACACTAAAACAGTATCCGCTGGATCGACATGTAACCCATGATACATCGTTAACCACCGAGGAGCAGGCGACCATTGAGGCCGGAATCTCAGCCGTTAGCGACCGGCTGGCCGGTGACGCAGAGATGGTGATTGCCGATGAGATGACATTACTGTGGGCATTTGGCTATATCAGCACTGACCGGCTTTGTGAGGTGTGTATGGAAGCAGAGAATAATACGGAACTGCTTATCACCGGGCGAAAGGCCCCAGAAGCTCTTGTCAATCGGGCTGACTACGTAACCTACATGGATGCGGTAAAACATCCATATCAGGACGGGGCTGATCCAGTGGCAGGCGTCGAATACTGACGCCACAGGCGGTTAGTGAATCTTTAATTCGACACGTCGGCCATCCGGGTCACGGACATAGACCGCCCAAGAGTTGCCGTAGGCCCCATATCGGGTATAAGGTTCGTCGGATTCAATTGGCACATCATGGGCGGCCAGCGTCTCTAAAAGGTCATCAATTTCCGCCCGTGCGTCAAGGGTGTCCGACCGGAGCAATAGACAGATGTGTTCACCGCCAACATTGATCTCGTCGTCTGCGGTCGGGACAAGGTGGATATGGCGCCCGCCAGCAACAACAGCGACATACGGTACCTCGCCGGCATCATAGCGGGACCGATCTTTGATCGGCAGTCCAAGCAGTTCATGATAAAAGGTCAGCGCACGGTCAAGATCACGGACGCGGATCGCAACATGATCGATGTCGATAACATCGGGCTTCATGGGCAAACTAGCACGCCTGGCAGTGTAAGTTACCCACTTTACGGGGGCATACGAGTTGTTGATTGCCGGTGCTGACATCCTCCCACGGCTAAGCCGTGGGCTTCCGCGCTGCTACCGCTGTGAGACGTGAGAAGCTTGTCGTTGCTGTGACACATAGACGTGGTGTTGGAAAGCAGACAGCAGACCATCTCCGACACTCATACGCGATGGATCAAGCGGCGATAAAACCGGCCACCCGGCGACTGGACGGACTGTTTGGTCGGATATTAGTTGCTGGTAATACAATTTCGTTATTCAGTTTGGAACACGCAGTAGGCCTGTTCCGAGTATTACTGCGTATGGGTTATTGAATAAATAGTTCGTATTTTCAACTGCCAAGATAGGTGAAACAAAGCAGATTAACACGCCCCAAACCGTGCGACAACGGTGCCACCACAGTCGGGACAGGTCGCACGAAGGGCATCTTCTTCGGGTTCAAAATACGTCCCACAGCCAGGGCAACTAAACACAGCGTCCATAAGTATGGTTGGATACGCGCTTAAGCATCTTGAAACCACGGGAACAGGCACCGGGCAAGGAGATTCTCGATTGCACCAGCTACCGGACAATCGTGACCGGGATTGTTGTTCGATCAACAATGGCCTTGGCAACACTTCCAAGCGGTCGTTCATGGGTCTGTGAGAGTCCACGATGCCCGACGAGGATGCCATCCATGTTATTATCCTCGGCATACGATGGCACAGCAGTAATTGGATCCCCATGAAGTAAGGCGGTTTCAATGTCCACGCCATGGTCAGCCGCCAGTGAGACCGTGTCCGCAAGAATGTCCTCACCACGTTGTCCGGCCTCGGTTACACTCTCAATAACAAGTCGTTCCTCAGCATCGGAAAGACTCGTGATTGGATCGCCACTACGGGTTTCATACACATTGGGGTCAACAGCATGGACTGCAGTGAGGGTGCCATCAAGTCCGGTCGTTACAGTAACAGTTGTTGGTAATACGATTTCTTTATTCAGTGTGGGACGTGCAACAAGGCTGTCCCACGTATAATTACACGCCCTCTATTGGATAAAATTGTCGTATTTTCAACCACTGATAAGGAACTGCCGGGTGCCATACCGGTAGCTGAGATACCCGGTAAGAATCGTCCCAGCAAGAAGGCTCCCAGGACGACAGTCGAGGGACGATGGTGCCACACCCACCACAGACTACCATATCCCAGCCCATTATGAACACTGAGCCACCGATCACAACCCCCCCAAATGCCCGCTCTCCCAAGGCGGACCAGTGGCCCTCGCATCGATAGAGCATATGGCCATGATATTGAGATATCTGTCGGTTCCCACGATCACATCGATGGGGGCATAGGGCAGTGAGAGAAGCATGCAGTATGCCGACGATACGTGGATATCGCCCTGAGACCGATCAGGACACGCTGTGGCGACTAAAACAGGCATTCGAACGGGAACTGGCGGAGACAACCGGCGATGACGCGAAGACAACGCGATATCAGTCAAAGCTGGATGCGGAATATCGTGAGCGGTATCTTGAGTGGGTCACACGCTGTCAAACCCAACGATCGGAGACCGTGTTACTGGGAACACCGGAGACAGCAACGGCACCGGCGGGATATATTTTCTTGTTACCGGAGGAGATGGCAATGATCTGGGATGCAGCCGTAATTAATGAACTCTATGTTGCTCCCCAAGCCCGAGGTACGGGGCTTGCTGATGCACTTGTTACCCGCGCACTTGAGGTGGCTGCAGACCAGGATCTACCGCTTGATCGCATTCTATTGGATGTTGACGCGGACAACCCTCGGGCGCAGACATTCTATGCGCGCTATGACTTTGAACCATGGGGGGAGGTACTCGCTCGTCCACTGCCAGCCCACTGACGTAGGAACCTGCCTGTGACCAAACGACTATTCCTATTGAGCCCGTTATACTGACATGGCACAAAACGTTGGCCAGATGGATCGACTTGCTCGCATCGGACTTGGTGCTGCCGCCGGCATTACGTCGCTCGGATTACTCGGAAATATCGTTCCCGGCCCGGTTGCACTGTCACCAGTGCTTGGGATTATCGCGATCATGCTTGTTGGGACCGGACTTACCGGATTTTGTGGGCTCTATGCAGCCCTTGGAATGAACACCTGTTCGGTAAATCGATCCTAACCGGCCTCAAGACAGACGATTGCACTACTCGTGGGTACGGGCAACAGCTCGAACCGGCGCGCCATCAGCATCGATCGGCAAGGGAAATGCAAAGATATTGATACGTTGGGGCAGCGCATCAAGCCCCCGGAGGTTCTCGATAATAGCGAGTTCATTGCTAAGAAGCCGGCGATGAACCGGAAGGGTTGTTTCTTCAGGCGTTTCCCATATCGGATCCGGACTGGGGGTATCAAGTCCAATCCCACAATCAAGATCACATAGCCGGCCGGCTGCCTCCGGACTGATAATCGGGTACTCAAAGTACTGTGGATCATCCCAGTACTGGTCCCATCCGGTGTGGATAAGCAACAGATCCACCGATTCCGGCACTGTTGCTGGCAACTGCTCGGAGGCAATTGCCTCATGTGGGGTACAGGGGGTGACATCAATACACATCGCATCAAACGCAAACTGATCAACCGCGAGATCGCCTAAGGAGCGCCCATCGGCAAGCGCGTGACTTGGGGCGTCAATATGTGTACCGGAGTGGGTCCCAATAAAAAGTCGGTGGACACTGACACCCTCATCATCGACCATTTCAACCTGCTCAATGGCAACCGGTTGGTCGCCAGGATATACCGGCATCCCAGATTCAATAGGATGTGAAAGATCCCAGTACACTGGTGATTATCATCAGTACATGTATAAGTACTTGACTTTGGAGCACTGTTCAAACCCAACCGGTATATCAGCCGACAGAATACAACAGGATATGGAGGCGTATCGAGAGCAAACACATTACAACAGCCTACTCATGGCAGTCCGCTGCCAGCAACTGCGAGAAAATGTCAAGTCACGTAGTTATAGCCAGATCGGAAAATGACAGATCAGCCCGTCTATTATGTGATCAGTGATCTCCATATTGGCGGCGATGAGCAACTTGAACATGTCGAATTTTTGGAGGAACTGATCGCCCTACTAGAACAACTTGAGGCCACCGACGAGCAGGCGGAGCTTATCATCAACGGCGATGCGTTTGGCTTATGGGAGTTTACCAACACCGAAGGCCCGGCGAAATTTGATCAACTTGTTGAGCGGTATCCAGCATTATTCAAGCAGTTAGCTGCCACCGGTGAGCAGATTCCAATTACCCTTATTCCTGGCAATCACGATTATGAGCTGGCAACCGAGCAAGCCTATGTCGATCGGTTTGCTGCGTACAATGTGACAGTCGTTCAGGCCGAATCAATAACACGACCACTGGCCGGTCGAACAATCTATTTCGAGCATGGCCATCAGCGTGATCCAAACAACCGCATCGAGGAGTTTGGACTTCCAAATGCTCGTCCGCTTGGCTATTATTTCAATACTCATGTGACAAGTCGAGCGGGCAAACTTTCCGATCGGGGACGATTTAATTGGCTTAAGGATATCCAGGCGGTCACCCCAACCGAACGCATCCCCAGTTGGTTGCTCTCAAAGTACTTTTACCGCGAGATGCATCCTGCATTGCGATATTCACTGCTTCCGGTATTGCTGTTGTTTAATATAAGTGTGGGCCTTGTGATTATGACCGGGCTTGATCTGCTTGGGGTGTGGTCGGTGCCGCTTACCACCGCCGGGACGGTTTTTGATCAGCTCGGGATCGCCGGCGCCGCGATTCAACTGATCTTGACAATTAATATTATTATTGTTACACTTGTGCTGTTGGTAGCGATTCCGGGCTATCTCATTGTCCAGGATTTTAAGCGAACGGTCGACCGGTTTGGAATCTTTGAAACATCATTGACCGTGAACCCACAGTCGCCATACACAGCCGCAGCGCGGGAGCTCTTCGATGAACACCCCGATACCGCGGTGTTCTGCTATGGACATACCCACCGGCCAAGTTTGACAGCTATCGATGGACGGGCGGTGGTAAATACCGGGACCTGGCTTAAGCGGTTGCACCGACGCGACGTGATTGCTGGCATCTTGCCACCGGTATTTTATCC
>JBEQBL010000136.1:0-5622 GCA_041639835.1 Salinarchaeum sp. | reverse complement strand
GCGTGAAGATATGCCGTGTCCTGCCTGTGGGCGTCCCGTTTCCCGGGTGTTTGTGACCGAACAGCGGACGACGAGTTTTCCGGAGCCAGGTACACGTCGGTTCTGCCTCCTTCGTCAGGATGACGCAATCGTCCTCTTTCGCCACTGATAGCTGTCTGTTCTTTCAAGACACGGTGTCGTGGCCACGCGCAGCTATGCGGTCACAGCGTCGTATAGTGACTGGATCTGCTCGATGTTCCAGGCATACCCTTTCCCGTTTTCAACGGGTGTTTCAAGCGCCATTGGCAGGTCAGCAAAGGCATCAGTGGCAAGAAGCTGCCGGAACCCCTCGGTGCCGATTTCGCCCCGTCCAATATGTGCATGCTCGTCTTTGTTTGATCCCTGCGGGTGCTTTGAGTCGTTGAGATGCAGATAGGCCACCCGATCAAGCCCAAGCTCGGCATCAAGTTCACCAAGCAATTCCTCAATACCATCGGGAGATGTAAGATCATACCCGGCGGCGTAGAGATGACAGCTATCCAGACATACACCAAGTTGATCAGCCGGCTGCTCGGCGTGTGCGATCATCTGCTGTAATTGGGCTGGTGTCTCCCCAAGAGAAGTTCCAGCTCCGGCGGTATTTTCAAGTAAGACCGTCATTCCATCCGGGATATCGAGCTTTGATAGTCGCTGTCCGACGTGTTCAATCCCTGTATTGACGCCGGCGCCGGTATGTGACCCGGGGTGGAATGTATAATACTCAATCCCCAGTTTCGCGGCGGCGTCGAGTTCAGCTTGCACGGTGCTGATTGACTTGGCGGCTAAGTCATCTTTCGGTGTTGCAAAGTTGATCAGATAAGTGCCATGCACAATCCACGGCCCGACTGCGGCCTCTGCTGTGGCTGTTTTAAACTCGGCTGCCGCATCAGGATCAATTTCCTTGACACTCCACGTGCGGGGAGAGCCAACGAATAGCTGTCCACAGGTACCGCCGTACTCGCGTTGCTTTTTGACCGCCGCTGCAAGCCCGTCAGCAATTGATACGTGAGCGCCAACACGTAGCTCTTGGTCCATAGGAATCTGTTTGTGCGAACGCGAATAACGGTTTCAGCATGGAACTGCTAGTGTTGTCGAATGTGTTGCATTGTGGTGACGCTAATGCGAGCCAATCGGGAGTCGTTGACCGGTTGGTTAGTTCTCAACACCACGATCCCGAAGCAACTCAAGAAACTCCGTCTCCGAAAGCATGGTTATCCCCTGCTCGCTGGCATCCTCACATTTTCGCTGTCCGGGATTGTCCCCAACAACGAGATAATCAGTATTGCTTGAGACACTTGTCGTCACCCGACCGCCATGTGTCTCGACAAGTTCAGTGGCCTCCGCGCGGGTATACTGACCTAAGGCGCCGGTAAACACGATCGTCATCCCCTCAAGCGCACTTGTGGTCGTTGTATCGACTGGTTGTGGGGCAACGCCGTGATATTGAAGTCGACGGAGTTCCTCGCGGTTGCGCTCAGCGGCAAAGAACTGGGTGATCTTCGTGGCCGTCTTCGGGCCAATACCGTCAATTGCCTCAAATGCCGCCGCATCAGCGGCCACAATTGCATCTAACTCTTCGAAGGCCTGTGCGATATCCCGAGCGACTGTTGGCCCAATTGACGGAATGCCCAGTGCTGCTAGAAAATCCGGCAGTGGCGGCGTTTTACTTGCCTCTACTTCCGCAAGCAGATTCTGTGCGCTTTGCTCGCCCCACCCCTCAAGTGCCGTTAACTGCTCACTCGTAAGGGTATAGAGATCAGCCAGTCCATCCTCAAGTAAGCCGGCTTCATGCAGTTGTCGCACCCGTTTTTCGCCCAAGCCTTCGATATCGAGCCCGTCACGGCTGGCATAATGTACTACCGTTTGAACGAGTTGTGGCGGACACCCAAGATCTGCCGTACAGTATGCCATCGGGCCATCACGCTCAACCGGACTCCCGCACGCCGGACACGTATCGGGAAACTGGAAGGAATCAGCCTTGGGGTCGACATTTTGTTCGATAACCTCTGCGACTTGGGGAATGACATCGCCAGCGCGTTCAATACGCACTCGATCGCCGATATCAACATCCAGGCGTTCGATTTCCGCCGGGTTATGGAGACTCGCCCGAGAGACTGTGACTCCGCCAACATCAACCGGATCAAGTAATGCCACTGGTGTCAACCGACCGGTTCGGCCAACCTGGACGACGATATCACGGAGAACGGTCTCTTCAGTGCGGGCGGGAAACTTATACGCGACGGCCCATCGATAGGCGCGGGCCGTCGCTCCAAGCTGCTGGCAGGCCGCCCGATCATCAAGTTTGATCACCGCCCCGTCAATTTCATAATTGAGTGTTTCTCGGTCAGCAAGCAATGCATCACGATACGCAATTGCTGCTTCAACGTCGGTTACACTGGTGACTCGGTCAGCTACCCGAAGTCCCCACTCTGGAAGGCGGTCGTGGAGATCGCTGTGATACTGAACGGTTTCGCTTATCCACGTGTTTTCGTCACCGATAGCCAGTACCTCGAAAAAGAAACAGGACAGTGGACGATCAGCAGCAACCTCGGGATCAAGCTGACGAAGCGTCCCAGCAGCGGCATTGCGGGGATTTGCAAACGGGTCTTTCCCTGTCTCAACGCGTTCGCGATTATACGCCTGAAAGGCATCACGGGGCATATACACCTCGCCCCGGACGGCTAAATACTCAGGATAGTCGCCACGAAGCCGAAGCGGCACCGCCGCAATTGTCCGCACGGTCTCGGTAACGTCTTCACCAACTTCGCCATCGCCACGAGTTGCCGCCCGCGTGTACTGCCCCTGTTCGTAGATGACCTCAATAGATAGCCCATCAAATTTCGGCTCACAGACAAAGGTAAGCTCCTCGTTGGTGAGCATATCGCCGCCTGTTCCTGCCAGTTGCTCGCGAATCCGCTTGGCAAATGCTCGAACTCCATCATCGTCATCGACAGCTTCGATTGACCGCATTGACCGGACGTGCTCGGCGTCTGGAAGCTCATCCAGTGGCTCCCCCCCGATTCGTTGTGTCGGGCTATCGGGCTCTTGCATATCGAAGGTTGTCTCAAGCAAGTCAAGCCGAGCAAACAGTTGATCATACGTCCGGTCGGCGATGACAGGATCATTGTCGACATAATACCGCTGATCGTGATATCGAATTGCTTCTCGGAGGTACTGGATCTGCTCGCGGGCAGCCGCCGGGCTGAGCGTTTCGACGTCCGCAAAGTCCGTGTCCGGATCCCGAATATATGGGTTGGCCTCGGGATCTGGCGATGTTCCCATACGCAGTGGTGCTATCTCAAAGGGCTTGAGTGGCTAGATCCGAACCAACTATTCGGTGGGCATCCCTGGTGTGCTGTCGTGTTTGTAACCTGTTCTAACAGTTTTCTTGTCTCAAAACATGGAGCTCCTCCCGTGACTGTCCGTAAGCCGTATCGGGATCGCTCATCTATCAATGCCTATGCAGTATGATGCGGATGCTATGACCGAACGGTCCATGGACCTCCTTAGTCCATTAGCCCGGGTGCAGGCTCATCGACAGCGCCATCATGGTCTACAGGCCGATATCATTCGTCTCGGGTCGGCCTACCGGATTGTCGTTGATGCCCCTGGTGCTGACCCTGATGCGACGACGATCGAGTACGTCGATGACGGATTGGACATTACAATTGTTCGCTCCCGATCGCTCCCTGCGGAATACAAACGTCGCCTGGATGGTCGCGCGGACCGTATTGAAGGCCATATTACGTTGCCGGCGGCGGTTACTGTTGATCCAGACACCGCATCGGCGACGATAACCGATCGCGGGACACTTGAGATAACACTACCTCATAGCGAACATACTGACTGAGCAGGACACACAACGCCGTCTGTCGTGTCACCGGCCTCTCTACGATGTTTTCTTATCCACGTTGTGATAATACCGACGACCACACAGTGGGCCCGATAAGAGACGTTCCGTCAGTTCCCGCTTACCGACTCAAGATCGACCTGGATCGTCTCGCCGTTTTGCACGGCTTCCTCGGAGACTGTGACTCCTTCTGCGGCCTCAAAGCCGCCCTCGCCGGCGGCTTGAATCGTATAGTCACTAACGGCCGTTACCGATGAGTCGGCATACCCGTCTTCGGGTCCCAATGTCTCCTCGGTTGGATACGGCACCGTCATCGCAAAGGACCCATCCGGATTAAGCTCATCCGGCTCGATGGTCTGTGTGTAGGTAAACGTCCGATCAGTATTGGTCGCCAACTCGACGCTTAGGGTGACGGTTGCATTTGGTGTGGCCTCAGTCTGGCCCTCAATGGTGGCCCCTGCAACGCGCTCGAAGGTCTTGACCTCCGAGACGAGATACGGCTGATAGAAACTGCCACCGATGCCAATGTTGTTTTGTCGAGCGGCAGTAATATTCTGGGCGAGATTCGGATCATACGCGCCATAGTCAACTGACCGTTGCTGTCCAAAGACCTGCTCTGAGCCAGGAACCTGTGCCAACTGGAAGCCAACAAGTGAGTATGAGTCTGTTTCGTTGACCAGCCGGTAGTGTTCCAGCCCCTGTGCATCTTGGAGGTACAGTGACGCCAGCATCGTATCCTGGTAGTTCTCGTTGGTCACCCGTAGTGACCGTTCGACGGTTTCACCATTCTGCTGCTGGAAGGTAATCGTCTCGCGGTCAGTGTATGTCTGATACTCCGGGCCGGTCCACTGGGTAATTGCGGAGAACTTCCCAGCAGCCATCTTGTCATCGATCATCACATATTGGATCTCCTCGTCGGTGCCCTCCTGCTCGATGGCAGTCGCTAGATCCTCAGGATCAGATTCATGCGTTGGGCTTGCACCGGCGGCAATGGCATCAAGGTAGCGTTCCGCTTGCTGTTCATCCTGTGCCGTGAGGAACGCGGAGGCAGACTGAGCATTTTGCTGGAAGGGGTTGGCATGTGGCATCCGCTCGCCCTGAACGGTGATGAGATGGCCGTAATCCCACCATGACATCACGCCATATGCGCCCTCAGGATACTCGAAGTTTCCTTCCGCTGGGCGCTCAAAGTCACCGTAATAGGCAATCTCATCGCCGTTTGTTGCTCCGCCGTACTCGCCAACTTCTGGGGTGTTATTTGCAAGCCAGTCATTGGCCGGCTCCCATGCCGTGGCATCGTCACTGGGAGCGGTCTGACTGCCAACTTGCACCGCACTAGCCTGTGCAATTGGCGGGAACAGTGGTACGACCAATAGCATCGCAATGACGCCAAGCGTGAGGACCTGGTAGGTCTCGATCTCTTGAATTGCATCGATCCCGCCTGAGAGATCAATCCACCTGATCGCAAGCCCGACAAGATGCGCGTTGAGGACAGCAATAGCGATGACCAGATAGTAATTAAATCGGATCTGGGTGAGTCCCATGCTGATCAAAAACAGTGACCAGACAACGACGAACAGATGCAGCGGACGCTGTTTTAGTCCGAAGAATGGCCGAATCGCCAGCAGAACCACAGCAACAACCCCTGTATAAAAGGCTAGCCCATACTGATCAAACATGAACTGAGCAGGATTACTTGGGGGCTGAGCCTCGCGGATTGTCAGTGTTCCTGGCTAGTATCCAAAGGGAATAAT
>JBEQBL010000135.1:0-5666 GCA_041639835.1 Salinarchaeum sp. | reverse complement strand
AAGCGGGATATGATCAATCATGTCCTCAAGGAGTCAGCAAGCTATGCTCCATCGACAGGAACATACAAGACCGTATTACTCGATAATGCTGAGTCGATTCGAGAGGATTTTCAACAGGCGCTACGTCGGGTGATGGAGCAGTTCCACCGCAATACGCAGTTTATTATCGCAACGCGGAAGCCGACAAAGCTAATCCCACCGTTGCGATCACGGTGTGTGCCAGTGCCGATGCCGGCGCCATCAACGGAAACAATCGCGGATATTCTTGAAGAAGTCATTACAAAAGAAGAGGTGGCCTATGATCGAGAGGGGATCGAATTTATTGCTGGATATGCTGATGGAAACCTCCGTGAGGCAATGTTAGCGGCCCAGACAACGGCAACAACAGAAGGGGAGGTGACGATGACCGCAGCGTACGATGCCGTAGACGAGATTGGGATTGATGGACGTGTCGCATCGATGCTTGATGATGCCGAAGCGGGTGACTTCAGCAGTGCGCGATCTGAGTTGGACGATTTGCTGGTCGATGATGGGCTATCGGCTGGTGAGATTCTAACGGCAATACTGGACGTCGGGCAGTCACGATATGAGGGCAAACGACTAGCGCGGTTATACCGGCTAGCCGGAGCAGTCGATCTGGCATTAACAGACGGAACCAGTGGCCGGATTCAGATTGGCCGACTCTTAGCTGCACTGGGGGAAGACCAGTTGCCGGATGGCAGCCACTCGATAAGGACCGCATCGCACAGCGATTAGCTGTCCGACCGGCGGCGCGTAAACGTTCGAAAAGTCAGTTGCTCACGGACGTCGGTATCAACTTCGACCCACTGGTCACCAATCGGCCATTCCGGAAAGACCGTATCACCAGGGTACGACTCGTGGATTTCGGTAACAATAAGCTGGTCAGCAAACGGCAGCAAAGCCTCGTAGACGGTAGCACCCCCAATCACATAGGCAACCGAATCACGCTCATCAGCCGCTTCAACGGCCTCAACAAGCGATGACGCATGGACGACATCTGACGGCAGTGATGGGGCACTCCGTGAAAGAACAATATTTGTCCGGCCCGGAAGCGGACCATCGATCCCCGCAACGATGCTATCGAAGGTACGACGGCCGACAATGACCGGATGGCCCATCGTTGTTTCCTTAAAATGGCGTAGATCCTCGGGATAATGCCATGGCATCCGACCGTCGGCTCCAATAACACCGTTTGTTGCAACAGCCACGATTACCCGCAGGTCAAGGGTATCAGGAATCTGTGAGGCGTCCATCCCAATCACTCCGCCACCGCGAAGGAAAGTCCGGGATGTGACTCATAGTCCTGAAGTGTGATATCATCATAGGTTAGGGCATCCACCGGCTTGTCAGCAACGTTGAGTTCCGGGCGTGCATATGGAGTGCGTGAGAGCTGGGTAAGAAGCCCAGGAACATGGTCATACTCGTCGTCCTCAGGGTCTGGTGGCGCGTCAGCAAGAATCCAGTCGCGGACATCGAGATACTTCTCATCGGTCTCAGCGGTCATCAAGCGTTGCTGTAGCGTTGTGAGATTATCAGCATACCACTGGCCGCGGGCCCCCTGGCCACAGTAGATGTGCGCATCAACAATTGAGTGTGTGAA
Organism: Salinarchaeum sp.; assembly: GCA_041639835.1. Taxonomy (GTDB): domain Archaea; phylum Halobacteriota; class Halobacteria; order Halobacteriales; family Salinarchaeaceae; genus CAZFMU01. The sequence goes on along the minus strand of JBEQBL010000135.1, from coordinate 4,045 downwards.
CCGGCCGGGTTCAAATCCGGTTTGCTGTGCGATCGCTGTCAAGAGAAGTGAATAGGAGGCCATATTAAATGGAACCCCCAGAGCAATATCACCGGAGCGTTGGTTCAATTGGAGATGAAGCCGGTCGTCTTGAACGGAGAAAACAAAGGTATAATGACATGGTGGCAGCGTTGAATCAGCGGCATTGGCTGGATGCCACGCAGAGACAACCATGCGTCGGGACCGTGGATTATCCGCAAGCGTGTCAAGTACATACTGGATCTGATCAAAGACCCGCCGTCCATCGGCCTCTTCGGTGACCCATTGGTCGTTGTCTGACCAGTGTTCACCGGGGAGTTGGGCTGGTGCTTCCGGAACGGGAAACCGACGCCAAAAGCGTCCATATGCGGTATCAAGATCCCCGTCATCGTCGGCCCAAGCATCCCAGATCCCGGTATGTTCCGACAGGTCCCGGATGTGGGATTGTCCGGACAAATACCAGAGAAGTTCATGGACCATTGAGTCCCAGCGGAAATCGTCCATGCGCTTTGTTGTTAATAAGGGATACCCATCAGCGAGATCAACCTGATACTGACAGCCAAAGCCAGCAATGGTATCAACACCCGTACGGGTCTGTTCATAGGTCCCGTTGGTAAGCACATCAGCAACGAGATCAAGATATGGTCGCATTGGATTATGCATAGGGACGTGGTTATATGATAGTTCTGTGATGGCGCCTTGTGGAGTCAAGGAACGCGTAACGTTTTTAGCGAATCGTTTCGAGCATCCGGGTATGGTTTCCGAACCCCAGCGTCGATGGATCGTCTCTCAAGTATCCTGCCGGCAGGGGTTTGGGTTTGTCCTCGCGTCTCTGTGTCAGCGGCGACATGGCGAATAGCCGCCAAGAGCGTGAGTAGCCGATAGCAGGAGTGTGCGGACTGACCGAGGATTCAAAACGATGCGACTACCTGAACCACAACTCGCGGTCCTTGAGGCCGCAAGCGCGACCGACGCACGGACAATTGAACAACTGGCCGATGATACCGGATACAAGCCTGAGGCGGTTACCGGTGCCGCATTCGCGCTTGAAGAAGAGTCCCTTGTTGAAATCGAGACGGAGACCGAAACCGAAGTGTCACTCACTGCGGAGGGGCAACAGTACTACGACAATGGACTTCCGGAGGTGCGATTGTACCAAGCCGTTACAGCAACTGATAACACAGAAGTAGGGATTGGAGAGGCCATTGAAGCAGCCGAACTTGCGGACGAACAGGTTGAAATTGCCTTGGCCAATTTCGCTCGAAAGGACTACGGTACAATCGAAGCCGGAACAATCGTCCCCAATCCGGACGCGGATGCAGACGATGACCCTGAAGCGGCTGCGATTGCGGCTCTGGCCACGGGATCAACACCATCGATAGCAGATAGCATCAGTACCCGGCTTCGCGAGCGAGGCCTGATTGAACACATTGATCAAACACGCCGGTATGTGATCCTTACGGATGACGGCGTAACAGCACTTATGACCGGCGTTGAGGCTGAATCAGCCGTTGGTCGAGTTACCCCGGAGTTGTTAACCTCCGGTGACTGGCAGGATGTTGAATTTGCCGAGTATAACGTCACTGCCAAAGCAGACCCGGACCCCCCCGGTCGCGTGCACATTTTGCGGGCAATTGCCGAGCGTGTCAAGGAGGTCCTTGTTGGAATGGGCTTTCAGGAGATGCAGGGCCCGCATGTTGATGCGGACTTTTGGATCAACGACTGCCTGTTTATGCCACAGGACCATCCGGCACGGACTCACTGGGACCGGTTTGCGTTGTCAACGCCAACCACGATTGATGACCTTCCGGAAGACCTGCTTGATCGAGTTGAAAACGCGCACCGAAATGGCATTGGGGCCGATAGTGATGGCTACCATTCGCCATGGGAGGAGTCATTTGCCCGGGCACTGGCCTTACGAGGGCATACAACATCATTATCGACACGACATCTCTCCGGAGAAGCTGTCGGCGATATTGAGCCTCCAGCACGGTTTTTCAGCGTTGAGAAGGCCTACCGCAACGATACGCTTGATGCAACCCATTTGCTTGAGTTTTTCCAGATTGAAGGCTGGGTGATGGCCGAGGATCTCTCAGTACGGGATCTGATGGGGACATTTGAGGAATTTTATGCACAGTTTGGGATTCACGACATCGAGTTCAAGCCACACTATAATCCATACACGGAGCCGAGTTTCGAGTTGTTCGGTGAACACCCGGAAACCGGTGAGCTCATCGAGATTGGAAACTCGGGAATCTTCCGGCCGGAAATGCTTGATCCACTTGATGTCGACTCGGATGTGATGGCGTGGGGGCTGGCCTTAGAGCGGTTGGCTATGCTGTTGACCGGGGCTGATGATATCAGAGATCTACACGGAACACTCGTTGATATTGACTTTCTGCGGAACGCGGAGGTGCAATACTAATGCCTGTTGTTGAAATTGATCCGACCGAGTTGCGTCGGCTGACAAACACTGATAAGGACGATACGGAGCTGATCGATGATCTGTTTGCTCTGGGAATCGAACTTGAAGATCGGACTGAAGAGGGGACCTTTGAGCTTGAATTTGCGCCTGACAGACTCGATCGACTCTCCGTCGAGGGGATCGCTCGTTCGTTACGATACCACTACGGGGCCGATCACGGGATTGATATCCCGGGGACAAATGATGCAGAGTGGACAATTGAAGTCGACTCACAGGTGCCGGCGGAGCGCCCCTATGTGACCGGGGCAGTGATCCGAGGGGTAGATCTCGATGAAGCAGGGCTTGAGTCGCTGATCCAGTTGCAGGAAAAGCTCCATGCAACAATGGGGCGAGGGCGGGCAAAGGGGGCAATCGGCATTCACGATCTGGCGATGCTCAAAGGAGAATCACTTGATGAGAACGATACTAGTCCACGGGTCCGGTATACGGGCATTAAGCCGGATGGCGATACCTTTGTTCCACTTGATGTCAACGCCGAGATGACCCCAGCAGAGGTGCTTGCCGAGCACCCAATCGGAGATACCTACGCTGATATTGTCGCTGAGTATGATCGGATGCCGGCGATCTATGATACAATTGGACTGTTTTCCTTCCCGCCGGTGATCAACGGAGCCCGGACGGAAGTCACAACGGACACTCGGGAACTGTTTGTTGAGATGACCGGGACCGATCAGTGGACAATCGATCGAATGCTCGCGATTGTCTGCTATGCACTTGATGCGCGGGGGGCAACAATCGAGGAGGTCACCGTCGAATACAGTGATAACAATGCTGGAGAGTACGCCGGGCAGCAGTTGACCCGTCCAGACTTTGCGGTGCGCACAAAGACCGTCACACACGATCGTATTGAGACAATTCTGGGAGTTGATTTTGATCCGGAGGAAGTAGTTGAGTTAGCCAAGCGGGCCGGATTAGAAGCCAGTCCGGTCGATGCCGATGGAACAGTAGAGTATACCGTTCGGATTCCACCTTATCGGGTTGACGTGCTTCATCCCGTTGATCTAATTGATGATCTTGGACGAGCCTATGGATTCAATGAACTGACGCCACGGTATCCGGATATTTCAACGGTTGGCCAGCGACATGACCGCTCACGGCTGGAGGAAGCGGTTCGGTCAACACTGGTTGGAATGGGCTTTGAGGATACACTCAATTTCCATCTGATCAATGAACAAAACAACTTCGAGCGCATGCGTCTTCCCATTCCGGTCCCAGGAGAGGATGAGACCGGTGTCGCATCGATTGAGTCACAAACCGGTGCATACGCAGAACAGACGGTCTCAGATGAGACCGTTGGCTTTGCACTGCCGGCGACGATCAAAGAGCCATACAGCGAGGAATACACAATCTTGCGGACCTGGGCCCTGCCATCGTTACTGATGGTGCTTGAAGGAAACACTCATCGTCAGTATCCACAGGATCTCTCGGAGATTGGACTGGTGGCTCATGTCGATCCAACGGAAAACACGCGGGTTGCCGAGTACCGCTCTATTGCCAGTGTTATTGCCCGCCATGACGCATCATACGAGGACGCTCGAGGAC
>JBEQBL010000134.1:0-5701 GCA_041639835.1 Salinarchaeum sp. | reverse complement strand
TTCCTCCGTGGGTAATCCAACCAGATTGATTACCCCGGCTGTGAACTTGCGGGTTCGCTGATGCACCTTCGGCCCTCGAAGAGGGGGTGGCGTTTTGGCTGTCCGCTCAGTGTTGCCCTCCCTGACAGGAGTGGCACTCACGGGCGTCCAGCACCGTGGGCAGCAGGCCGGGCCATCGGCCCACCTCCCCGTTGCAGCCACAAAAGGGGAGTCCTATCTGGTGACATGCCAACCGCTACTGGTTGGGCTGCGAAGGTGTGTGAGTTGTGTGTAGTGTGTTGTGACGCACTCGTTGCCGTCTTGAGCATGAGCACGTTCCCCACAGCAGCATGCCGCATGTTCACCGTGTTATAGCCTCTCCAATAGAATAAATGGTAGGATTACAGACTGGCTACGTCATGTGGTTTGTGGCATATCATGTCGGCTTCATTCACCCCCCTGAAGGGGTGGACTTTTGCCTCGCTACCGCTGTAAGCGGGATTCATGGCCGGGCTACGCTGTGGCGAGCCCGAAAGGAGCGTCACATCGGCGCTAACACTTTCCCTCTACAGCCCGGGAACAGACATATGACGACGCCACACTGGACAACGGCCGCATTGCCGGCCCAACAGGACCCGCCAAGCTGGTTCCAACACGGCACAGCCCATGTGGACGGTCGATTTATTCCGACACCAGCAGCAGTCCCGGATCGGCAGGCATCAACGCCGGAACTTGTGTCACAGGTCGATTTTGACGCCGATCGGCTGCTGTATCTCGCCGGTGTGGGGCCGGATGGCGGGTGTCATCGAATTGCGATTGATGAAATGACCGTCACGGATGATACCGTCTCGATTGAGGCTCACGTAGCATGTGAAGCCAGCATGGCCACACAGGTGCTCACATTTCCGGCGGTGTTGGTATGGATCAAGGATGTCACCGTGGAGAAAGCCAATGTAACCGTAGTTGATGGCTGGCAGGAGGCGCATACGGTTACCGTGAGCAGTTCAACGCAAAAATAAGCGAAGACGAAGACCCAGGAACGGGCGACAATGCGAATTGATGCTGTGCTGGATCCTGGCTTGCCCTCACCCCAGTGTATCCAGTGTTCGCGATCAGTACGGTGTGCATGGAGTGTGGCGCAGCAGTCCGCATAGTCGGGCTGACCCCGCCGGTGGATGCGTTTACGCCAGGATAGTATGGCTCACTGTCCGTTTCGGTTACTACTCCGTGCCGACAAATCGCACCGCAATCTCGTCGTCATGAATGTGGATGTTGTGTTCCGGCCCGATTGAACTGTATTCTGCCGGGGGGGCATCCCATACACGCTGTGATACCTCGAAGGTGCGCTGTAGGTCCAAACCATCCCCACGCACTGCAAGCGTGTTATAATACGTCGCCGGAGTGGACAGCGCAATTGTCATGTATTCGCCGGCAAGAATCGTTCCCTCGCCGTCAACAACCAGGGTATCCTCATCGACGCCCCGGGTGATCGTAAGCGAGATTGTAACCACTCGCTCAGAATCATTGTATACCTCCACGCCATGCACCTGGTCTGGAGAGTCCGGACGCTCGCCGAGGACCACCTCAGCAAAGGGGGCCTGTCCGGGATAGGAACGGAGAAACCCACGTGTACGGACTGTCGCTGGCATGTCACCGGTTTCGGTGAAAGTGAACGCAGATTCAGTTCCCTGATCGTTGCGCAAAGTACAGCCAGCAAGTGAGAGTGTCAGTGCCAGTCCGCCAAGTCGGAGCACCTGACGCCGGTTCATATATTACCTTCTGTGCTGGAGAGCAAAAGACACAGGAAGGCCCAAGTGACTGTTTTAGAGACCGGAGTGATAGGACTCACAAACCGGAAAGTGCCCCGGAGGCATGTCACACCCCACGCAGATAGGTTGCTTCTGCTGGGACCGGCACGGTGCCAAGCGCACATATGATCTGTCCCGAGCACCTGTAATTCAAATTAACGAATCGCTGTATGAGATGTTCAGAAGACAGCGATATGAGCATGTGTGCTGATCAATCATACCTCCGAGTCCGGAGAAGACGGAGAGTGGCCGTCACGTGCGGGTCCGTTGGCATATGTGAGATTCGCTACGATAGTAATCAAAGCGGGCGTCAAACATATTACGGTCACTTGATCAATTAATATATCACGATGCCATTGTGATAGATCACCGTAGATCGAAACATGAGCCTTGATGACATGCATATGGATGTGCGAGAGTTTTGTGAGCGACGGGACTGGGAGCAGTATCACACGCCAAAGGAACTCGCAATCGGGCTGGTAACTGAATCAAGTGAACTGTTGGAACCGTTCCGGTTCAAGAACGAATCCGAGCAGAACAAACAACTGTCTGACCCGGATACACGGGAGGAAATCGAGGATGAGGTCGCGGATGTGCTCTTTTTTCTGCTTAGATTTGCTGATCTATACGAAATTGACCTAGAGACGGCATTAGAGCGGAAACTCAGCAAGAATCGGCAACGGTATCCACAGGAGAAATTCAGGGCAAGTAACAGGAAGTACGACAAATAAATCAATGCTTCTGTACGAAAGTACCAAATCAGGCTTTTTGGACGATCTACTGGGTGATGAGCTAGTTCCAGAAATAAAACGTGGATACAGAAACAAGGGCCTGGGTATTGGAAGTGACAATGAGGTTCGGGCATGGCGGAATTCCTTTCAGTATATGTACAAGGTGTTACGTGGAAGCGCCGTCCCGGACAATGCAGGAGTTGCGATTGAGTTTAAGATCCCGCTGACCTCACGGCGAATTGATTTTCTTATTTCGGGATATGATGCGGCCGCAAACTCGAATGTCGTCATTGTCGAACTCAAGCAGTGGGATGGAAGCAATACGACGCCGGTGGAGGGAAAGGACGGAATTGTAAAGACGGCTCTTGGTGGAGGCATTCAGGAGACAACGCATCCAAGCTACCAGGCAGCCTCATACGCCGAGTTGCTTCGGGATTTTAATACCAGTGTCCAAGAAAAGTCGATCCAATTGCACCCAACGGCATATCTGCATAATTTTAAGCCGCAATACCGGGACAAACTGGAGCGGGACACGTATCGCCCCTACATCGACAGGGCACCGCTATACCTACGCGGAGATGCAAGGAAACTACGCTCATTCCTGGAGACACAGATCAGGAGTGGCGATAGCAGAAAGGCACTGTATGAGCTAAACGACGGGGACATCAGGCCAGCAAAAAGCCTACAGGATTCGCTGTTGGCGATGCTTGAACAGCAGGATGAGTTTACGCTGATTGACTCCCAGAAAGTTGTCTTTGAAAAAGCCGTTGAGTTGGCAAAGCAGTCTCATCGCGACGGGCGAAAGCGTGTGTTGATCGTTGATGGCGGACCGGGCACAGGCAAGACAGTAGTGGCAATCAACATCTTGGCTGAGTTACTCCAGCATGACATGGTGGCACAGTATGTCTCAAAAAACCGGGCACCACGGGAAGTCTACAAAGAGAAACTTCGGAGTGACAAGCTTGTCAAGGAGATTGAGCATCTGTTTACCGGGGCAGGCAGCTACGTTGAGACAGAGACAAATGCCCTCCCGGCATTGATTGCCGACGAAGCACATCGTCTCAATGAGGAGTCAAACTTCTTTGGACGTGGCGAAAATCAGATTATGGAGATTATCAACGCCGCGAAATTTAGTGTCTTTTTTATTGACGAGAGTCAGCGTGTCCATATCAATGATATCGGGTCGAAGGCGGAGATTCGAAAACACGCTCGGGAGTTGGGGGCAGACATCAAAGAGATGGAGTTAGAATCACAGTTCCGGTGTAATGGATCAAAAGGGTATATTGCGTGGCTTGACGATGTGTTACAGATCCGCGAAACCGCAAACGCGGATGGCTTTGACTTAGACTATGACTTGCGGATGTTTGATGACCCGCGGGCGCTTCATGAAGCGATCGAACAACGGGACAAAGAGACTAGATTAGCTCGGGTCGTCGCTGGCTACTGTTGGGAGTGGGAGAAGGAGGGGCGGTCCGATCCGGCGGTCCATGATATCACGATTGGCGACTACGAGCGAAGTTGGAATCTCGAATCCGGCGATCCATGGGCAATTGCCGAAGGGTCAATCGATGAGGTGGGATGTATCCATACCTGTCAAGGGCTTGAATTTGACTATGTGGGCGTTATCATTGGAGAGGATCTAAAATATCGCGACGGCGAGATTGTCGTTGACCACGAGGCCCGAGCAACAACAGACCGGTCACTCTTTGGCATCAAGAAGATGTTCGATGAGCAGCCACAGAAAGCAGCCCGAAAGGCTGAGGAACTTATCAAGAACACGTATCGGACGTTAATGAGCCGGGGGATGAAGGGCTGCTATATCTACTGCTGTGACCCACAACTCCAGGAGTATTTGCGAACGCGGATTGAGCATATCAATACCGAATAGTCGTATTAACTGCCCCCCTAACAACGCGATAGGGCACACTCTGGAGAGTGACACAGCCACTGGCGGGAGACGATGATTCGAGAAGAGAGTCACGGCCTAACAGTGACTGAACGGCGGCGGGATCGGCTGGTTCCGGAGCCACGTCAAAAAGTGGCCATGTATCGGCGGGCGAAAGTGCATGGATCACGGTAGCCAGCAGTTCGGGATGCCATGCGGTCGGCTGTAGGACGGCCACCGCCGCAAGCGCATCCGTAAGCATCGATAGGGACTCATCGGGCAGGGCGGCGGTCACATCAACGCGATACAGTGGGGCGAAAGCCGGGGGATAGACGGTGACAGAAGTCTCCCCAGGTCGGCCGGGGTGGTGAGATCATCGAATTCGAGCGTGGAGATGTCGTTTGGGGAGTCGATCCATTCAAACAAGACTCGGCTACGAACTCCCAGTCATCGCATGACGATGGAGGTGTAGTCCCACGTCCATGGCTGATCATCAGTACTGATGCTGTCCCATTCCACCCTGAACAGTACCTCTGTCTCACGCTCACAACACGGACGTGGCACGACGAGTTGATTCCCCTCTCAGAGGAGAACTAGGTAGAAGGCGGCGCACCAGAGGGGTCGTCGATCATGCCGTGGTCGATTTCCGCGATTCAACATCGATTTCTGGATACGACTGGTGCCCTCGTCACTCGCTTCGACAGCATTCTCGATGATGAATCCCTTGAGGATGGGTATCAAGGCCACCTCACTGACGAGATTGCCACGGAACAGATCGTCACCTATCTTGAAGCAACACTCACCACCTAATTCGAGACTGATCTGCGATAGAACGAAACGTGGTATAATCAAAGAGACGGGCGTATTTTCTCGAAAGACGGGACTACCCACTAGACACAAAATCTGAATGGTGAGGAAAATCGGCCAAATCCAATATTAATCGTTCGTCGCTTGCTCGCTCAGCATCTCCACAACTTCCTGGACACGTTGCTCATCAGCTTCGATACCACGCTCCCGGAGGATCTGGAGGGCGACCTCATCACCGTGACGGAAGCCCCACCCTCAGAGACCGAGGTCGCTTCAGCGATCGAGGGAGCAGGGCGGGATAGTTGACCTGCCGTCCCGATGGGCTTCAAGGATACACGCGACCAGCAGACGATTCTTGAGGAGATCGACTATCCGATCCCGGAGGTAATCGGCGAGCGAGCCTCACTAATGGAGGGTTGCTGGATGGAGCAGTGCTCGGCCTATCGGTATATCCGCGAGTTCCGCAGTCGTCAGCGGGCGACCGAACCCGA